>CANRHK010000054.1 GCA_947630395.1 uncultured Oscillospiraceae bacterium | reverse complement strand
ACCCTGGACACCCTCTCCGCCGCCCAGAAGCTGGACACCATCTGGCCCGAGGAGACCAAGCGGTATATGCACCACTATAACTTCCCCGGCTACTCCGTGGGCGAGGCCAAGCCCTCCCGCAGCCCCGGCCGGCGTGAGATCGGCCACGGCGCCCTGGCCGAGCGGGCCCTGCTGCCCGTGCTGCCCGACGAGGACGAGTTCCCCTACGCCATCCGGGTCGTCTCCGAGGTGGTGAGCTCCAACGGATCCACCTCCCAGGGCTCCATCTGCGGCAGCACCCTGGCCCTCATGGACGCCGGCGTGCCCATCAAGGCCCCCGTGGCCGGCATCTCCTGCGGCCTCATCCAGGACGACGACGGCTCCTTCACCACCTTCATCGACATCCAGGGCGTGGAGGACTTCCACGGCGAGATGGACTTCAAGGTGGCCGGCACCAAGAAGGGCATCACCGCCATCCAGATGGACCTGAAGAACGACGGCCTCACCATGGAGATCATCAAGAACGCCCTGGATATCACCTACGACGCCCGGTGCGAGATTCTGGACCAGATCATGCTGCCCTGCATCTCCAAGCCCCGGCCCGAGGTCAGCAAGTGGGCCCCCAAGATGATCACCATGCATATTGACCCGGACAACATCCGCGACGTCATCGGCAAGGGCGGCAGCGTGATTCAGAAGATCACCGCCGACACTGGTGCCAAGATCGACATTGAGGAGGACGGCACCATCCGCATCGCCGCCCCCGACGCCGGCAGCTGTAACGCCGCCAAGAAGGCCATTGACGACATCGTGTTCGTGCCCGAGGTGGGCGCGCTGTACTACGGCCGGGTGGTGCGCCTGATGGCGTTCGGCGCTTTCGTGGAGCTGGCCCCCGGCAAGGACGGTCTGGTCCACATCTCCAAGCTGGCTAACAAGCGTGTGGAGAAGGTGGAGGACGTGTGCAAGATCGGCGACATGATGTGGGTCAAGGTCACCGAGATCGACGAGAAGGGACGCGTGAACCTGAGCCACAAGGACGCCCTCCGGGAGATCGAGGAGAAGAAGGCCCGGGGCGAGGCCATCAAGTAAATCCCCAGTCCGCTGCGGGACGGCAGACGCCGTCCCGCGCTTTTTAGCGCGGAGGTTTTTATGAAAAAGCTCTTTCCTCTCTGGAAGAAAATCCTGCTGGCCATACTCCTCTGCGGCGTGCTGGCCTGCGTGTGGGAGTTCGCCTCCTCCCAAAATCCCTACATCCTGCCCGTGAAGCGGGCCCTGAAATACGACATTCTCCGTCTGTCCCCCGTCAGCCGGCAGGCGGAGACGGAAGGACTCTCCGCCCAGTACAGCGTCCTGCGCTATGGCGACGGGGAGGCGATCACCGGGGACTTCTCCGGCGAAACGGACCGGAAGACGGTCTATGAGGACGAAACCGTCACCCGCCTGGTGAACTACCTGGACGGCTACCGGCTGGACTTCCCGGCGGGGACGGCGTTTGACTTCACCCTCTCCCCGCTGTTCACCCGGGCAGTGGGGGACGGCTTTGATGTGACAATTTCCCGGGAACGGGCCACCTACGACGGCATGAGGGACGTGGTGGAGTTTGAGCTCTCCACCTTCCTGCCATTCCTGTTCCACAGCGACTCCGTGGAGCGCCACGTGGCCCACTATGAGTACCGCTTTCTGCTGGACGCCACTTGGCAGGCGAACAACCGTGTGCGGGTGGAGGAGTGGACGGGGGAGAGCGGCGTGTGGTTCATCTCCGCCGTCCTGGAGGAGCCGGGAGAGGCGGACTATGACTGCTATCTCTTTGCTACCGTGTACACCGGCAGCCGGGAGTATCTGCGCCTGGCCTACCGCTGCCACAGCGCCGACAAGGCCATGGCGGAAACCCTCCGCGCCCAGGCGGAGGCCATCCTCGTCTTCGAGTCCACGGGGGAGGGCGTCTATCACACGGACTACGCCCCCGGCCGCCCGGTCTTCTGGACCGCGGAGACCGCGGCCCTCTACGACGATATTGCCCAGAGCGGCACTCTCCGCTGGGGTATCCACACCCAGGACATCTACGGGCAGGGTATCCGCGAGACGGTGCCCGCACTGGAGGAGGAACTGAACTACACCTTCGGCGTGATCCTGGCCTACCTGCCCATGGACTGGGCGTTCCCAGCGGAGTTTATGGAGCAGGTCCATGGGGAGGGCCGCATCGTGGAGCTGACCTATCAGACCACGATGAACCAGAATCTGGACCTGTACGCCCGGAGCCCCCTGCTGAATATCTGCCGGGGCGAGATGGACGGGCAGATCCGCGCCTTCGCCCGGGCGGCGGCGGACTTCGGCCATCCCTTCCTCCTTCGGCTGAACAACGAGATGAACTCCGACTGGACCAGCTATTCCGGTGTGGTGAACCTGTGCGACCCCCAGCTGTTTGTCAGCGTCTGGCAGCGGATCTACCGCATCTTCCAGGAGGAGGGCGCGGACAACTGCGTCTGGATCTACAACCCCAACGACCGCAGCGCCCCGCCCTCCAAGTGGAACGACTCCCTGGCCTACTACCCCGGCGATGAATACGTCCACATGCTGGGGGTCACCGGCTACAACAACGGCACCTACTATACCCAGTGGGCGGAGGAATGGCGGGAGTTCGACCAGATCTACGACCAGATCCAGGCCGACTATCTGCCCCACTTCTCCGCTTTCCCGTGGATCATCACCGAGTTCGCTTCCTCCAGCGTCGGCGGGGACAAGGCGGCCTGGATTGACAACATGTTCGCCCACATCGGGGACTACCCCAACATCAGGATCGCCGTCTGGTTCAGCTCCGCCGACTACGACGGAGACATTCCCGCCCGGCCCTACTGGCTGGACGAGACGCCGGAGACCCTGGCGGCCTTCCGGCGAGGCCTGGCGGAATACAAATGACATCCTTGGAAAGGCGGGCCGCGCCGATGAATTACTCCATACTCAGCAAATACCGCTCAGAGCTGATGGGCATCGCCATGCTGGGGGTGATGCTGTTCCACGCTGTTGATCTGGATCTGGGCCTGTATACGCTCAACCAGCTGCGACTGATGGGCTTTGGCGGCGTGGATATCTTCCTGGTGCTCTCCTGTGTGGGGTTGGCACAGTCCCTCCGTGCGCGGGAGCAGAGCTTCTCCCAGTTCATGCGCCGCCGGTGCGCGCGGATTCTGCCCGCCTATTTCGCCGTCATGGTCCCCTATACCCTGTGGCTGATCGCCCGCGGCCAGGCGTACTGGTCCACCCTGATCTGGAACGCCTCCCTGCTGTACTACTGGGTCAGGGCAAGCGGCGCCTTCAACTGGTATGTGTCCGGCATCATGGGATTTTACGCCTTTGTTCCGGCGCTGCTGCGCCGCCTGGACCGCTCCCGGCGGCCCCTGCTCCTGACGGCGGGCGGCATGCTGCTGGGCTACGCGGTGTGCCGGATCATGATGGCGGACGGCTGGTGGTGGTATATTGACGTCCTCTACCGCATCCCCATCTTCCTCCTGGGGCTGCTGGTGGCCGCGTGGGTCCGGGATGGCCGGCCCCTGGGCCGGCGGGACGCTGCCGGCTGGACCGTGTGGATGGTTCTGGGCCTCCTATATCTGGCGGGGGTCTACCTGGTCCCGGAGGACGTGTTTTACCTCCCTCTGTGCCACTTCTTCCTGTTCTCCACCGTCCCCATGTGCCTGGTCCTGAGCCTCCTCTTTGAGAAGCTGCCCCTGGGCTGGCTGCGGAGGTTCCTCCGCCTGGTGGGGGAGAACAGCCTGGAGATCTACCTGCTGAATGTCAGCCTGTTCTCGCAGCTGGATCTCCTGCACGCCCTGCTGCGCTTCGGCCCCAGCAACCGGCTGTTTTATCTGGTGATGTTTTCTGTCAATATCGCGCTGGGCATACTGCTCCACCGGGCGGTGGGCCTGGCCGTCCGGCGGATCCGGGCCCGTGGGGCCGGAAGGGGGGAGGCCTGATGGACACCATTGCCGCCGTCTCCACGGCACCCAACGCCATTTCCGCCATCGGCGTCCTCCGCCTGTCGGGGCCCGAAGCCCTAGCCGTGGCCGACGCCGTGTTCCGCCCTGCGGACGGGCGAGCCCTCTCCACCCATCCCCGGCGGACCATGGTTCTGGGAAAGCTCCTGGACAGGGAGGGCCGGACCATCGACCAGGCCCTGGCCGTGACCTTCGCCGCCGGGGCCAGCTACACCGGCGAGGACTGCGTGGAGTTCCACTGCCACGGCTCCCCGGTGGTGCTGGACGAGGGGCTACGCTCCCTCTTCGCCGCCGGGGCCCGGCAGGCGGGCCGGGGCGAGTTCACCAAGCGGGCCTTTCTGAACGGAAATCTGGATCTCACCGAGGCGGAGGCGGTCATTGACCTCATTGAGTCCGAGACCGCCGAAGCCGCCCGGAACGCCGCCGCCCAGCTGGACGGCGCCCTCCGCCAGCCGGTGGAGGCGGTCTACGACAGCCTTTTGGATACCTCCAGCCGATTCTACGCCGTGGTGGACTACCCGGACGAGGACATCGGGGATTTGAGCGCTGCGGAGATCCGCCGCACCCTGTCGGGGGCGGTCTCAAGCCTCCGCTCCCTGCTGGCCACGGCGGATAGGGGCCGGCTTCTGCGGCAGGGGGTGCCTACCGCCATCGTGGGCCGGCCCAACGTGGGCAAGAGCTCCCTGCTAAATGCCCTCCTGGGCTACGACAGGGCCATTGTCACCGACGTGGCCGGGACCACCCGGGATACGGTGGAGGAAAAAGCCGTGGTGGGCGGCGTGCTGCTGCGGCTCATCGACACCGCCGGACTGCGGGAGACGGAAGACGCGGTGGAGAAGATCGGCGTGGAGCGCTCCCGAGAGGCCCTGGACCGGGCGGAGTTGGTCTTTCTGGTGATGGACGGCACCACCCTACCCACAGGGGAGGACCTGGAAGTCCTCCGGCTGGTGCGGGAGAGTGAAAAGCCCTTCCTGGCAATCTTCTCCAAGTGGGATCTGGGCGGACCGGAGGAGATCGCTCTGCCGGGGCAGGGCGGCAGGCCGGTGACAGCCCTCCACATCTCGTCAATCACCGGCGCGGGGCTGAATTCCCTGGAGGACGTGGTGGCGGCGCTGTACCCCCGTCCGGACGTGTCCCAGGGCGCGGTGGTGACCAACGCCCGGCAGGCGGAGGCCATCCGGCGGGCTCTGGAGGCCTTGGAGGGGGCGGAGAACGCCCTGGACCTGTCCCCCGACGCGGCCCTCACCGACATGGAGACTGCCCAGCGGGCCCTGGGGGAGCTCACCGGCAGGACGCTGCGGGAGGATCTGGTGAACCGGATCTTTGAGCGGTTCTGCGTGGGAAAATAGGATGAAAAAGTCGGCCCAGGCACAGAATGTGCCTGGGCTGATTTTTTCATCCCACACGCGGGGGCTATCTCAGATTGTAAATCCAAAGGCCACACCGGAGGCCGTGTTGCGGGCGAAGCACCAGCAGCTGCTCCCGGCTCATGACGATATTCTTATTCTGCATCAGGCAGCGCGGAAGTGCAAACTCCTTGGGGGTGAGGGACACCTCCCGCTTCCCCGCGAAGGCCCCTGGGAATATAGAGAGGCGGTACGCGGCTGGGAAAGCCCGCGTACCGCCTGTTGGTCATCTCTGAAATTACATCTGAAGCTGCTCCCGGCGCTCCAGCTTGCCGCCGCAGGCGTCCAGCGCGGCCTGGCCGCCCACCACGCAGACGGTGGAGTTCTCGCAGATCCGGTCCAGGGCCTCGCTGAAAGCGCGCAGGTCCTCGATGGTGGTGTGGAGCACCTGACAGCGCAGCTCCTGGCGGTCCGCCTGGGTGCGGCCGGAGAAGTACATGGACGCCGCCAGGGTCCCCTCCATCCGGGGCGTCAGCAGGGGCTCCAACTCCCCGATGGTGCTGATGATGTACTTGACCGGCGCCTCGCCGCTGCCGCAGAAGGCCCGCAGCGCCGCGCCCGCGCCGCAGAAGGTGTCCAGGCTCTGGGCGCAGCTGGGATCCCGGAAAGATGTCAGGGACACGTAGCCGTCGCTCGTGACCCGCAGGCTGGTGCCGTAGGCGCCGCCCTTCACCCGGACCTCGTTCCACAGGTAGTCGAAGGTCAGCAGGTTGGCGGCCACCCGGCTGGCGCCGCCGGCGGAGAGGCCCAGGGAGGTGAGGCTGCCGCACCGGGCGGCGAAGCCGATCTCCGCCGGGATGGCGAAGCCCTCCGCAACCTTGGCGCTGGGGGCGTAGTCCGCCCGCTGTCCCACCGCCCCGGCGGGGAGGTCGGAGAGAATGTCCTTCAGCCACGCCTCGTCCATGGAGCCGGTGAGGGACAGCGTCGCCCTATCCCGGGTGAAAATCCGATCACAGAGGGCCGACAGCTCGCCACAGAAGGCCGCCCCGGCACCGTCAAAGGACTTCTCCGCGCTCTGGAGCCAGCGGAGCTGGCTGATACCGGAGAGGGCTTCATCCACCGCGCCCTGGGCGGACCAGGCGGCCATGGCCCGCATGGCCGCGGCGGCGTTGCCACGGTTGATCACCATCTGTTCCGCGGCGATACGGCTCTGGCGCAGAATGCTGTAGACCTGGGCGGCGTCGAAGCGGGTGGTGTGGAGAACCTCCTTCACGATCTCCCTGGCGTCGCCTTTCCGGTGGTCCAGCAGAGCCACGCTGATCGCCATCATTGGCAGGCAGTCCCTCGTATTCCCCGCCAGAGCGTAGGTCACAGGCGAGGCTGAGAAACGGCCCAGGCTGCCCTCGATGCGGCTGCGCAGCGCCAGGGCGTCATAGCGCTCCGTGGCCAGCTGGCCCAGCAGGCGGCCCAGCAGGGGCAGCTTCTGCAGGTCCGCCAGGGGCAGATCGGACACGTCGAAGTACAGATCCAGATAGGTGATGCCGTCGGTGTCCACATCCTGGTGGAGGAGCGCGGCGCCGTCCACCTGCCCGACCGCCTGCCGGAGGGCGGGGGCCTCCTCGGGAATGTCGGAGAGAGACAGCACCGGCAGGGCGGCCAGGGCCTCTGGGCTGTCCGCCCGCTCCTGGCGGGAGCGGAGGGCCTGGAACTCCGCGATGGTCTGATCAATCCGCGCCGGGTCCCAGCCGGTCTTGATCCGGGCCAGACGCTGCCGCTCGGCCTCCTGCTTCTCCTCGCCCACCGTCTTGGAGGGCACCATGCAAAGTCTGGCACGGTGGGGGTTGTCCAGAAACACCTCCCGCAGCAGCTTCTCAAACCAGCCCTGGTCGATCTTCTCCCGCAGGGAGCGGAACACCCCGTCAAAGCACAGGTTCTGGGCCGGGTCGCCGCCGTAGAGCCAGCTGTCCAGGGTGGTGAGGGCGTACACCAGCCCCCGGGGCATGCCGCCAAAGTCCTTCTCCCGGGCGGTGAACTCCTGCCGGTTCAAGAGGGCGCGGATCCTGCCGTGGTCCAGGCCTTCCTCCGCCAGATCCCGGAGGGTCCTCTCTACCGTCTCCCACACCCGTTCCTTCTTCTCCAGGCTGGTGTTGCGCACCACCAGCTGGATATAGTTCTGCTGGATGCCGTCCATGGGGGACAGCTCTACCTCCTGGGCCAGACCGCTCTCCAGCAGAACCTTCTTCAGGGGCGCCTCGTTGGAGCCGCACAGGACCTGGGCCAGGGTCTGGCAGGCCACGGTCCTCTCCTGATCCTCATAGGTGCCGTAGACCCATCCGGCGGACAATATCACCTTGTCCGTACTGTCCTCCTCGGGGCCGATCTCGTAGCGCTCGGTCATCTCCTCCGGGGCCACGGGGGCCTGCATGGGGATGTCCGCGTCCGGATCAATCCGATCGTAGGCGGAGAGGACGCTGTCCAGCTTAGCCAGAGCGGCGTCCAGATCCACCGCGCCGTCCAGGATGATGCGGGAGTTGGAGGGGTGGTAGAACCGGGCGTGGCTGGCCTTGTAATTCTCATAGGTCAGCTCGGTGATGTGATCCGGATGGCCGCCAGACTCGTGGCGGTAGCAGTTGTCCGGGAACAGCAGCCGGCCGATGCCCGCCATCACCAGGGTGTCCGGGTCGGCGTAGGCCCCCTTCATCTCGTTGAAGACCACGCCGTTGCAGGTCAGATCGCCCTCCGGGGCGTCCAGCTCGTAGTGCCAGCCCTCCTGCCGGTAGGCGTGGGGGTCGGTGACGCACAGGGGGCGGAACACCGCGTCCAGATACACGTCCATCAGGTTGAGAAAATCCTGGTCGTTGCGGGAGGACACGGGGTAGACCGTCTTGTCCGGGTAGGTCATCGCGTTGAGAAACGTCTGGAGGGAGCTCTTCAGCAGCTCCACGAAGGGCTCCTTCACCGGGTACTTGTCGGATCCGTTGAGCACCGAGTGCTCCAGAATGTGGAACACGCCGGTGTCGTCCTGGGGGATGGTCTTAAAGGCGATGCAGAAGGTCTTGTTGTCATCGGCCCTGTCCAGCCAGACCAGATCCGCGCCGTTCTTCTCATACTCCATGCGGTACAGCGTGGCTTTGATCTCCGGCAGCTCCTGGGCGTAGCGCACCACAAAACCATGGATTCTGCTCTCGGGTTTCAGCTCTGTCATTTGTATCATCCTTCCAGCCGCGGGGCGCGGCACAATTTTTGTCGAAACCAGTATAGCAGAATCCCGGCCCAAAGACAACACCTTTCGCGCATTCCCTGCCGCACCGGGAGAGGTGGCGCTCCTACCGCCGCCTTTTCCCCGAGAGCCTTCCGCCAACCAGGGAGCACATCCAACGGACATCCTGCCCGCTGACCACCCCGGCCAGCCGCCAGAGGAGGACCATGGCCCCCAGGCAGCACCCGCCGGGGAGCACCGCGCCCATGATGCCGGCCCTGGCCGGCAGCAGCGTGCTGCCCAGGGCGGCGGCCGCCGCGCAGAGGGCGGCCCGGAGGGGCGTGCCCAGACCCGGACGGATCCCCGCAGACAGGACCAGGCGGCGGAGGCTGAGGGCGAAGTTCACCAGGTGGGAGACGGCGAAGGCGGCGTAGTAGCCCCCCAGACCCCGCTTGGGCAGCAGCACCCACAGGAGCACCACATCCAGGAAGGACGTAAAGGCGTTGTAGCGGGCGTTGGCGCTCTGCTGGCCCAGGCCCTTGCACATGGCGTCCACAATGGCGTCGGTGTAGAGCATGGGCACAAAGACAGCGTACTGCCGCAGATGGACGCCCACCGCCGGATCCCCGTAGAGCAGCTCCCCCAGCGCCCCGGCCCCGGCGTAGATGACGCCGCCGGCGGCCAGACCGAACAGCAGGGACACCCGCAGCCCCTGCCGGGCCAGATATTGCACCCGCTGCCGGGAGCCCGCCGCCGCGCACCGGGAGAACTCCGGCACCAGCAGCTCCGCCAGGGAGAACAGAATCGCGGAGGGGAACATCAGCACCGGGAAGACCATGCCCTGGATGGTGCCGTAGGCGGCCATGGCCCCGGCCGCGCCGGTCAGGAGGGCCAGCCGTCGGGGGATGATCAGATTCTCCGCCGTGTTGAGTCCCGAGCGCAGCGTGTCCGTCAGGCCCAGGGGCAGGGCAATGCGGAGGATACGGCCGTAGGGGGGACGCCGGTCTCCCCGCCGGGGCGGCAGGCTCCTGTGGCGCAGGCACATGAGAATCAGCAGGGAGAGGACCACGGCGGCGCAGTTCCCCGCCGTCACCGCCGTGCAGGCCCGGCCCGTGTCCGCCCCCGCCCAGCCCGTCAACAGGAGGAAGGTGACGGCCATGGCGCAGCCCTGCTCGGCGAATTCCGCCGCCACCAGATCCCGGATCCGACCGGCGGCGGTGAAGTAGCCGGTGAGGACCCCGTTGAGGCACCGGAGGGGCAGGAACAGCGCCGTGAGCCGCAGCGCCGCCACCGCCGCCATGTTTCCCATCCACTCCCTGGCCAGCCAGGGGGCGCACTGCCACAGGCACACGGACACGGCGCAGCCGAAGAGCAGGCTGTACCGGAAGCAGCCGGAGAGGACCGCGTGGATCCCCTCCGGCCTGCCCCTGCCCCGCTCCTCGGCGGAGAGGTACATGGCGCAGGTGCGCACCCCCGCCGAACCCACGGTGAAGGACAGGGCCGACACCGTGAGAATCAGCTGCAAGAGCCCAATCCCCGCCGCGCCGATGCGGGCGGAGAGATACACCTGGAAGCTCATGGACACCAGCCGCAGCAGCAGGTTGGCCAGCATCAGCAGCACCGCGCCGTAAAACATAGGATTTCCCTTTCGCACGATCCCACCCCCTGCCAACATCTATATGGGGGGAGGCCGGGAACATGCCGGAAAGATGGCTGGGCCCCTTGACAACCGGCGCGGAAAGTTTTATGCTGTGCTCAGATGGCCGCCCCTTATCCCCGTTCCTGAGGGATGCGCGGGGCGGCTAAAAAATTTTCCCCAGCCATGCAATAAAATCCCATCCCCGCGCATTCCTTTTACGACAGGAGACAACAGAGCGATGCAGACAGCAGCTTTGGAGACAATGGAACAGGGCGGACCCGACCGGGGGGAGTTGGATCGGCTCCTGGGCCGGACGGCCCTGGGGGATCAGGAGGCCTTCGGCGAGCTGTACCGGCGCACCAAGGGCGCGGTATACGGCCTCACCCTCTCCCTTCTCAAAAACGCCCACGACGCCCAGGAGGTCACCCAGGACACCTTCGTCCGGATCTGGGAGGCGGCCGGGAGCTACCGCTCCCAGGGCTCGCCCATGGCCTGGGTGCTGACCATCGCCAGGAATCTGGCTAACATGCGGCTGCGGCAGTCCCAGCGCGTCGGGGAGCTCACCGACGAGGAGTGGGACGCCATCCCTGCGGACGCCCCCGCCGTCACGGCGGAGGATCGGCTGGCGCTCCAGAACGCGCTGTCCACCCTGGCCGGCGAGGAGCGGCAGATTGTGCTGCTCCACGCTGCCTCCGGGCTGAAGCACCGGGAGATCGCCCAGCTGCTGGAGCTCCCTCTGTCCACGGTCCTGTCCAAATACCACCGCGCATTAAAAAAACTGCGATCCCAACTGGAAGGAGGCGCTGTCCAATGACGGATCAGGAGTTGGAAGCCCGTCTGGCACAGGCGTTGGATCACGCCGCGCCCGATGATCTGGACAGCATTCTCTCCCGGTGCGGGACCGGAAAGGGGAATGTGATTACCATGACGATGACGATCAATACCAACAATAACAGCAATGGAAAGAAGAGACGCTCCTGGCTGCGGGGGCTGATCGCGGCCTGCCTGGCCCTGGTGCTGGTGGGCGCGGGAGCCGGCGGCGGCATGTGGTACCAGCGGAACTACGCCGTGGCCAGTATCATCTCCCTGGATGTAAACCCCAGCATTGAGCTGAAAGTCAATCAAAATGAGAAAGTTCTCTCCTGCAAGGGCCTCAACGAGGACGCCGCCGCGGTTCTGGCGGACATGAACGGCGGCACGGATCTGGAGGGGGCCAAGCTAGATGTGGCGGTGAACGCCATTGTGGGCGCTCTGGTGCGCCACGGCTATCTGGACAGTCTCTCCTCCGCCATCCTCATCTCCGTGGAGGACAGCAACCAGACCCGGGGGGCCCGGCTTCAGGAGCAGCTGACCGCCACGGTGGACGGCGTGCTCCAGAGCGCGGCCAGCCAGGCCGGTGTGCTGAGTCAGTTGCTGACCCCGGATAAAACGATCCAGGCCCAGGCCCAGCAGTACGGGGTCTCCAGCGGCAAGGCGGCGCTGATCGTCCAGCTGACCAACCCCAGCGATAGCATCTTCCGCAATGACACCAACGCGGCGGAGAAGCTGGCGGCCCTCTCGGTGGAGGAGCTGCGGCAGATACTGGTATACGGTGTCATGGATGGGCGCGTCCCCATCGGAAAGGCCGCCGCCATCGACGCCGCCACCCGCTACGCCGAGGACACGCTGGGCTTGACCGTCCTCCGCGCTGAGGCCGACCCCGAGCTGGACGAGTGGCGCTACGAGGTGGATCTGAGCACCAGCTCCGGAGATCGGGAGGTCCGCGTGCAGGCCTACACCGGTGAGCTGCTGGTGTCCTCCGAGCCCGGTGCCCAGGCTCTGGCCCTGCGCCACGCGGGCCTGACCGAGGCCCAGGTGACCCACCTGTGCACCTACTTTGACGACAACTACCGCTATATCGGCTTCTACAGCGGCGGCTACTGGTACAACTACAAGTTCGACTACAACAACGCCTCCGAGGTACTGGACTTCATGAAGACCCCCCAGCGGACGGCCTACGGCGACGTGGGCACCGACGCGGCTAAGGCCGTTGCCCTCAAGCACCTGGGCGTCACCGAGAGGCAGGTCTCCAACCTGCGGGTGGTGCAGGACTGGGACGACGAGATGCCCATCCTGGAGTACGAGGTCAAGTTTACCTACAAGGGCGACGCCTACGACTGCACCGT
>CANRHK010000053.1 GCA_947630395.1 uncultured Oscillospiraceae bacterium | reverse complement strand
TGACGGACTGCTGTCTGCTCCGTTCCACTCCGCACTTGAAACTGCGGACGTAAGGGGCAGAGCCTATCGGTTTCGCGCAGCGAAACGGGCGCCGCATAGATATCTCCCGCCAACCGTATTAAGGTAGCCGCTTCGCCTCATACACGGGATCCGGTTCGGTTTAGACAAAACCGGCTACAGGACGAGCGCAAAACAAAACAACAAATTAGGATTCTCAAGGGTGAAACCCTTGAGCAATTTTTTGGTTACTTTTTGTTTGTACAAAAAGTAACCCAGGGCGTGGGGCCGGGGAGGCCCCACTTCCCCCGTCCCGGCAGGGACATCCGGAGGGGCCGGAGTCCCCTGCCACCCACCCAGTCATATTTCCGTCCATGCCCTCATAGAGTAGTACACGTAAAAAACCAGGAAGACCTCCCACCAGGAGGTCATATCCGCGCGGAGAAACGCCGCGCATGGGAGGTAACGATGAACAACACCGATCTCTACCAGGACATCGCCACCCGGACGGGCGGCTCCCTCTTTGTGGGGGTGCTGGGCCCGGTGCGGACGGGGAAATCCACCTTCATCAAGCGGTTTATGGAGACCTGCGTCATCCCCAATATCGACAACGTCTACCGCCGGGAGCGGGCCATCGACGAGCTGCCCCAGTCCGGCAGCGGCCGGACCATCATGACCGCCGAGCCCAAGTTCGTCCCCGAGGAGGCCGTCGAAGTCACCCTGGAGGGCGGGGCCACCTTCTCCGTCCGGCTCATTGACAGCGTGGGCTACATGGTCCGGGGGGCTATGGGCCAGTTCGAGGACGGCGCGCCCCGCATGGTCATGACCCCCTGGATGGACCACGAGATCCCCATGGCCGAGGCCGCCGAGATCGGCACACGCAAGGTCATCCAGGAGCACTCCACTGTGGGCATCGTCATCACCACCGACGGCTCTGTCACCGACATCCCCCGGGAAGACTACCTGGAGCCGGAGGAGCGAGTCATCACCGAGCTCCAGGAGCTGGGGAAGCCCTTTGTGGTGCTCTTAAACTCCGCCGAGCCCGCCGGCAGCCGGGCAAAGACCATCAGCAAGGATATCTCCTCACGCTTCGGCGTCCAGTGCCTGCCGGTGAACTGCCTGGAGCTGGGGGAGGAGGCCATCACCTACATCATCAAGAGCCTCCTCTATGAGTTCCCCCTCAGGGAGATGCGCCTCCATCTGCCCGCCTGGGTGGACGCCCTGCCCATGGACCACCCCATCAAGCAGGCGGTTTTCGCCGCCATCCGGGACGCCGGCGGCAGCGTCCAGCACATCCGGGAGGTGGAACCCGCTGTCGCGGAGATGGGGAAGCAGGAGAACATCTCCCTTGCCAGAGTCCTGTCCATGGATCTGGGCAGGGGCGTGGCATCGGCGGAGCTGCAATTGCCCAGGGAGCTGTTCTATCAGACCCTCAGCGACGCCTCCGGCTTCACCGTGGCGGACGACGGCGATCTGATGGACCTCCTCACAGAGCTCTCCGGGATCAAGGCCAAGTACGAGAAGGTGGCGGACGCCATCCAAAACGTCTACGAGACCGGCTACGGCATTGTCATGCCCACCATGGACGAACTGAAGCTAGAGGAGCCGGAGGTCATGCGGCAGGGAGGACGCTACGGCATCCGCCTCAACGCCAGCGCACCATCCATCCACATGTTCAAGGTGGATATCGAGTCCACGGTATCGCCTATTGTGGGCAACGAGAAGCAGAGCGAGGACATGGTCAACTACCTGATGGACAAATTCGCCAGCGATCCGGCCAAGATCTGGGAGTCCAACATCTTCGGCCGCAGCTTCCACGAGCTGGTCAACGAGGACCTCCAGGCCAAGCTGTACCGGGTGCCCATGGACGCCCGCCTCAAGTTCCAGGAGACCCTTCAGCGCATTGTCAACGAGGGCAGCGGGGGACTTATCTGCATCATCCTATAAAATCAGCGGAGAAGGGGAGAGTCCCTTCTCCGCTATTCTTATTGCTGCCTCACCGGCGGCGGCTGTTCTGCTCCCGGTAGAGCTCCAGCAGATCCACCCGGGCGCCGCACGCCCCGCAGGTGATCATGTCGCTGGTCTTCCGCAAGAGGCCGCTGATTCGTACCCGGCTCCCCCGGAGGACGGCCCCGCACGCCGGGCAGCGGAGGGGGTGTCGAATGGCCCGGCCCATGCCGCCAATCATGCCAACGACCGCAGCAGCGGCGCCTCCCAGAAGCACATACCGGCCCGCCGGATAGCGGAGGACGGTTAACATAAGTCCAGCCATCACTGCCAGCGTCCCCAGCACACCCGCGCAGTCCCACAGTGTGAGGCCCAGCGCCCCCAGGCCGCCCCGCTGCCAAGCCGTTCCCGCCGCCCCCACGGCCAGGAGAACAACGCCGACAATCAGCAGGACCCGCCCCATGGGGAGCAGGGACAGTCCAAATCCCAGCACCGCCGCCATAAGACCGGCCCGGGTCAGAATCTCCCAAAGGCTGAAATCTTTCATGTCCGCTTCCTCCGTGTTATCTCCACATCTTTGTGCGTTTCATGATACAACACTTTTCGGTCAATTGCAAGGCGGGAAAATATGCGCAGGTGCCCTTGCTTTTTCCGGGGGCCTATAGTACAATAGGGACGAGAAGGACCCTGCGCTGCGGGGAAACAAGATAGAGCACCGAAAGGAGCGCAAATGATGGAATACACACGCATGACCAAAGCCCAACTGGAGGCGGAGTACAAGACCGTATCCGCCCGCTTTGAGGAGCTGAAGGCCAAGGGCCTGAAGCTGGATATGTCCCGGGGCAAGCCGGGTAAGGAACAGCTGGACCTGGTCAGCGATATGCTGACCGTCCTCAGCAAACCGGAGGATTGCGTGGCGGACGGTGTGGACGCCCGGAACTACGGCGGCCTGGAGGGTCTGCCCTGCGCCAGGGAGTATTTTGCGGAGATTCTGGGCTGCCAGCCGGAGCAGTGCTTCATCGGCGGCAACGCCAGTCTGACCCTCATGTACGACACTGTGGCCAAGGCCTACACCCACGGCCTGAAGAATAGCCCCAAGCCCTGGGCCAAGCTGGACACGGTGAAGTTCCTGTGCCCGTCTCCGGGCTATGACAGGCACTTCAAGATCAGCCAGTCCTTCGGCATGGAGCTCATCACCATCGCCATGACCGCCACGGGGCCGGACATGGACGCGGTGGAGGAGGCGGTGAAGGACCCCGCTGTCAAGGGCATGTGGTGCGTGCCCAAGTACTCCAACCCCGAGGGCGTCATCTACAGCGCCGAGACTATCGACCGCATCGCCCACCTGAAGCCCGCCGCCCCGGACTTCCTCCTCATGTGGGACAACGCCTACTGCATCCACGAGTTTGAGGGGGACTACGTGCCCTTCCCGGATATGCTGTCTCTCTGCGCCGAGGCGGGCAACCCGGACATGGTGTTTGAGTACGCCTCCACCTCCAAGGTGACCTTCCCCGGCGCCGGCGTCTCCGTCATGGCCTCCAGTGTGGAGAACATCCAATATATGACCAAGCTTCTCAGCATCCAGACCATCAGCTATGACAAGGTCAACCAGCTGCGCCACGTCCGCTATCTAAAGGACAAGGAGCACACTCTGGCCCTCATGAAGCGTCACGCCGCCGTCCTGGGTCCCAAGTTCAAGGCTGTGCTGGATGCTCTGGACACCCAGATTGCCCCTCTGGGCATCGCCTCCTGGAAGCGGCCCACCGGCGGCTACTTCATCAGCTTGGACACCATGGACGGCCTGGCCAAGCGGACCCTGGCCCTCTGCAAGGAGGCCGGCGTGGTTATGACCGGCGCGGGGGCCACATTCCCCTACGGCGTGGACCCCAGGGACAGGAACATCCGCATCGCCCCCAGCCTGCCCCCGGTGGCCGAGCTGGAGGAGGCCATCGACGTCTTCTGCACCTGCCTGAAGCTGGCGGCGCTGGAGAGGCTGTTGGCGTAAGTTACTTTTTCTTATAAGAAAAAGTAACCAAAAAGAATTTTTATTCTCGCCCTCTGCTTGCTTCTATACCGACTCTGCCGCACGGTGACGAGAGATCGCCCGGGTTCTCCGGGCGATCTCATTTTCTGCTCTTATTCCCGCAGCAGGCCATACCCCCGTAGCACCCCGGCCAGCTTCTCCCGGTTTTCTGCCTCCATCTCGCACATGGGGGAGCGGAAGATCTCCTGGCAGTACCCCATCATGGCCAGAGCCGTCTTCACGGGGATGGGGTTCACCTCCCAGAACAGGGCCTCGCACAGCTTCCGCAGCCGCAACTGTATCTGTCCGCCGGCGGTGAAGTCCCCCCGCAGGCAGGCGTCGGTCAGCGCGTGCATCTCCCGGGGCATGACGTTGGCCGCCACGGAGATGACGCCCTTGCCGCCCAGGCTCATCATGGGGACGGTGAGGCCGTCGTCCCCGGACCAGACGTAAAAATCCTCCGGGCACAGCTCCCGGGTCCTCTGCACCAGGTCCAGATCCCCGCTGGCCTCCTTGACTCCCGCGATATTCGGGTGCCCGGCCAGGGCGGCGTAGACATCCGCCGTACACTTCACCCCGGTGCGGGAGGGGACGTTGTAGATAATGACCGGCTTCTCTACCGCATCCGCCACGGCGGTGTAGTGGCGCACCAGGCCCTTTTTCGTGGCCTTATTGTAGTAGGGCGTCACCACCAGCAAGGCATCTACCCCCGCCGAGGCCGCGTCTTTGGAGAGGGCGATGGCGGTCTCCGTGCTGTTGGCCCCGCTGCCGGCGATGACCGGCACCCGGCCGTCCACCCGCCGTACCACTGTCTCGATGGCGCGCATCCGCTCCACATAGCTCATGGTGGCGGCCTCGCCGGTGGTGCCGCAGACGATGACGGCGTCGGTGCCGTTCTCCAGCTGGAAGTCCACCAGCTTCCGCAGGGCGGGGTAGTCCACGCAGTCAGATGTAAACGGCGTGATAATGGCCACGCCGGAACCGGTAAAGACAGGCTGTTTCACACAATAACCTCCTCAGAATAGGGTCCCATGGGGCTGCTCTGTATGTATGTACCAAAACAGCTTATGCCGCTGCGGCGGCAGAGGTGCGAGACAGCCTGCAAGCCCGTCGATCCACCGCTATGCAGCGGGCGGCAAAGGTATCTGCGATTGCGGCCTCTACTGCCGTCGCCGTATCCAACTCAGGCTTTAAGGGAAGCTGAGAAAAACACATACATGTTACATCAACTGTCAGATTTCTTCGAGGTCTGGCAATTTTTTGCCTAAAAAAGAGCTGCGCACTAATTACTTAGTGCGACAGCTCCTCTTTTTCGTTTAGATACGCCTCCGCTGCCAGCAGGATCTCCTCGTCCGTGGCGTAGGTGGCCATCTCCCGGGCGGAGCGGAGGGAGAACCAGCCCATGCTGGAGACCTCCGACTTCTGGGGCCGCTCCTTGCCTCCCACCGGCTGGGCCACGAAGAAGACCACGTCTTTAACTACGCCCCGCTTGGGGGAGTAGGTGACCACCTGCCGGAAGCCGGTGTCCAGCTCCACCTCCAGGCCCGTTTCCTCCAGAATCTCCCGCATAGCGGTCTCCGCCTCGGTCTCGTCCCCCTCCATGTGGCCCTTGGGGAAGCCCCAGTGGCCCCCCACATGGCGGACCATCAGGTAGCGGCGGCCCCGGGGGCCCATCCGCCAGGGCACCGCGCCGCAGGATTTCTCCTCCCTGGCCTTGCGGAAGGCGCCTCCGCCGCCCCACATCCACTCGCCGCCGTGGGCCCCCAGCTCAAAGTGCAGCTTGGCGATGCCCAGGTCCACCAGGGAGAAGGATCCGGTGTCGGTGAGGCTGGCCCGGGCGGCGGCGTCCTGGCCCCAGGTGAAGCGGTAGCCCTGCCGGTTCATGGCCGAGGGGGCCAGCTGCACCGCCGCCACGCCGTCGGCGTACCAGTCCGGGGCCCTGTCCAGGCCCTCCGCCAGGTCGGCGGCGGAGCGGCGCTTGGGACGGATGGTCTTTGCCAGCAGCTTCTCCCGGCCGGTGGGCTCCTTGGGGGTGAAGCCCACGGTGGCTACGCACACCAGCTTCTCCCCGGGCTCTATCAGCTCCAGGCACTCCTTCCTGTCGTAAGTACCGCCCACCCAGCAGGTGCCCAGGCCCATGCTCACCGCGGTGAGCACCACCTGCTCCCCGTAGTAGCCGCACTTTTCCTCCAGGTTGGGGTCGTTCTCGGGACCGGCGAAGACGATGAAGTTCCGCACGCCCTTGAGCATGCCGTAGCTCTTTTTGATGGAGTCAAAAGGTCCCGGCCTGTCGCACACCAGGCGGAAGTGCAGGCCGGAACGCCGGTTGCACATATCGATGACCTTTCCCAGCTCCCGGCGCTGCTCGGGGGTGAGGGGATCCGGCAGATAGGTGCGCAGGGAGGTGCGGACAGAGATGGCTTCGCTGATGGTCATGGCGTTGCCTCCTTGTAAATTGCATTTTTTACCAGTATACCCGCAAACGGGGGCCGCGTCAAGGAGGGAGAGAAAAAACTTGTAAAAAATGTGAAAAAGCTCTTGCGGAATGGCGCCTCTTTTGTTATAATTATGACAACAACACATGCAGAAATTGTTCGCGGCGGGAAACATCCCACTTTCCGGCGGGGGCTGTCCCCGCCACAGGCGCTTCCGCCGCGGACGGACGGGATTCCGGCGGCAGAACGATGGAGGAGTCAGGCCGGAGCCGAAGGTGCCAGCGGCAGAGCCCCACATATCTCTCGACAGGCAGGGCAAGAGATGGACGGACGGTTCCCCGGGCGGTGCGCCGGAGGCGTAGGGGGAAACGGACTGTTTTGCCCTGAAACAGAGAGAACACGGGAGTGCCGCGGAGACCCGCGGCTCTCCCGTTTTGATTTCGGCGTGTTGGAAAAGTCATGTGCGTAAAAATGAAAGGAGAGAGGATATGTACGACACCATCGAAAGAGTCAACAACGCCGTCAACAACGTGGTGTGGGGCGTCCCCATGCTGTTTCTGCTGATGGGCGCGGGCATCCTGCTGACCGTGGCGCTGAAGGGCGTCCAGTTCCGGAAGTTCGGCTACGCCATGAAGAACACCATCGGCAAGATGTTCCAGAAGACCGAGGCCAAGAAAGGGGAGGTCACACCCTTCCAGGCCATGACCACCGCTCTGGCCGCCACAGTGGGCACGGGCAACATCGCCGGCACCACCGCCGGCATCACCATGGGCGGGCCCGGCGCCCTGTTCTGGCTGTGGATCTCCGCCCTGCTGGGCATGGCCACCAAGTACAGCGAGGTCACCCTGGCCGTCCGCTACCGGGAGCGCAACGACAAGGGCGACTGGGTGGGCGGCCCCATGTACTACATTGAGAACGGCCTTGGAAAGAACTGGAAGTGGCTGGGCGTCATCTTCTGCATCTTCGGCGGTTTGGCATCCTTCGGCATCGGCAACGCCGTCCAGATTGGAAACATTACCAGTTCGGTCAACACCGCTGTGCAGGCGTTCATCCCCGCCGCCGCAGACTATCAGCAGCAGATCACCATCGGCCTGGCCGTGGTGCTGATGATCGTTGTGGGCGTGGTTCTCATTGGCGGCATCAAGCGCATCGGCAACGTCACCGAGCTGCTGGTGCCCTTTATGTCTGTCGTCTACATCCTGGCCTGCCTGGCGGTGATCATCGTCAACGCCGGCAGGGTGCCGGGGGTTCTGGTCAGCGTCTTTGAGGGTGCCTTCACCCCCAAAGGGATGACCGGCGGCGCGGTGGGCAGCATGGTCATGTGCCTGACCTGGGGCGTGAAGCGGGGCGTGTTCTCCAACGAGGCCGGTTTAGGCTCCGCCCCCATCGCCCACGCCGCCACCTCCGAGACCGACCCTGTCAAGCAGGGCCTCTACGGCATCTTCGAGGTGTTCATGGACACCATCGTCATCTGCACCCTGTCCGCCCTGACCATCCTGGTGGCCCTGACCCCGGAGCAGCTCAACTACGGCGTCCAGGGCGACGCGTCCCTTAACTCCATCGCCCTCAGCTCCGTCTTCGGCAGCAAGGTGGGGGCGCTGATCATCGCCGTGGGCCTGAGCCTCTTCGCCCTGTCCACGGTGCTCAGCTGGGGCCTCTACGGCAGCCGCTGCTGGGAGTTCATCCTGGGCAGCAAGGCGATTCTGCCCTACCAGATTGTGTTTACGGCGGTGATCATCATCAGCGCCACCATGAAGCTGGATCTGGCGTGGAACATCGCGGACACCCTCAACGCCCTCATGGCCATTCCCAACCTGATCGCCATCATCTTCCTCTTCCCGGTGGTGGTGAAGCTCACCAAGGAGCACTTCGACAAGACAGGCAAGCTAAAGGGCAAGAAATAAAGCGATATACTCCCCTTTCAGGCGGGGGACGCGGGACCGCCGCCGCATCCCCCGCCGCTTGGGACGGCAGAACCCCCCGGCTGCGACAGCCGGGGGGTTCCGTCTTGGGGAGGATCAGGAAATATGAAAAAAGGAGAAGAGAAGGTCTAACGATTTCAGACGCACCGTGACCCCGTCCTGCTCCCAGCGGGGGCCGGTGGCCTCCTCCACGGAGGAGGCTGTGGTGAGGGGCTGGGTGAGAGGGGAGAAGAATACGCCCCACCACATGGGGGAGCTGTAGAGTGCCATGGCGAACAGTCCGAAGAGGACCGAGATTAGAATTTTGTATCGCAGCTTCATGAAAAACACCGTCCAAACTGGTTGTCAGTTCCAGTATGGACGGCATTTTGCTGTTTTAAACAGGAGACGGGAAATTTTTTGTGATATTACTGCGGCCGGCACAGGAACACGTCCCGGTACTCCTCCCGCAGGGCCTCCGCCGCCTCCGTGGCCCGGTTTTCCTCAGAAAACAGGGCAAACACCGTGGGACCGCTGCCGGTCATGGAGGCCGCCATGGCCCCCAGATCCAGCAGCCGCCGCTTCACGGCAAACACCTGGTCGTACTTCCTGGGCAGCACGTCCTCGAACACGTTGTAGAGCCGCAGGGCTATGCCCTCTAAATCCCGGGCCTCCAGCGCCTCTATCAGCTCCTCCGTCCTGGGGTGGTAGCGCAGCTTTTTCAGCCGCACCTGAGCGAAGAGATCCGGCGTGGAGACGGAGCAGGCGGGCTTGCAGACCACAATGGAGCAGGGGGGAAGGGGCGGCAGGTCCGTCAGTATCTCCCCCCGGCCCTCCGCCAGGGCGGTGCCGCCACGGACACAGTAGGGCACGTCGCTGCCCACCAGGGCGCCGATCTCCTCCAGACGGGCCTCCGTTATCTCCGGTGCGTACACCCGGCGCAGCATCCGCAGCACCGCCGCCGCATCGCTGCTGCCTCCGGCCATGCCGGCGCAGACGGGGATGCGCTTGTCGATGGACATCTCCAGGCCGGGCCGGGGCAGACCCGTCTCCTCAAAGAAGCGTAGCGCGGCCCTGGCGGCCAGATTGCCCTCGCCCCTGGGGAGGAAGGGCAGATTCGTCTCCACGGTGAGGATACCGTCCTCTGCGGGCGTCAGCGTCACCGTGTCCCGGAGGTCCACGGAGATCATCACCATCCGCATGTCGTGGTAGCCGTCCGGGCGCTTGCCCAGAATGTCCAGGGTCAGATTCAGTTTCGCGCAGGCGGGCTCGGTGTATGTCATAGGGACCTCCGGGGAAAAGAAAGGTCAAAGCAGGTGGCCGCAGCGGGGACAGCGCTCCGGGAGGTGGAGGGAATATGGCCCCCGCCGGAACCAACCCAGGTGGCTGCTACAGTAGGGACAGCGGCAGAGCAATCGCTCGACCGCCACCGAACCGGCCAGCAACAGGACACCGGCGGCAATCAAAGCCCAGAACAGCACAGGGGACAAACTATCGCTGATGGTGCAGCCCAGGAGCATCACAGCGATGCCGGAACGCCCCAGCCAGTTCGCCCAGCGGAGTGCGGTATAGGGGTCAGACAGCGTCTCTTTCATACGTCACATACCCCTCCCGATATAGCATATACCGGTCAGTTTTGATAGTCCCGCTTACCGGATCTTCCGTCCCTCCACATAGTACCGCTTGTCCTCGGCGTGGCCCATGGAGAAGGTCTTCCGGGGCAGAACGCCGTCGGCGATAACCGTCTTGAACAGCTGGTCCTTGCCCATGGCGGGGAGCTTGAAGCCAATGTTGCCGGGCTTGGAACCCAGCTCGTCGGTGACCTCGCCGCCGTGGATATAGTCCACCTCGCCGCCGTTCTCCTTCAGATAGGCGTCCAGGAAGTTCTGGAGGGTGCCCACCGCCAGCTGGACCCGGGGGTTGGGGACGGTCAGATAGCCCTTGCCGCCGGCCCAGGTGTAGGCCACGGTGTGTCCCACGCCCTGGCCCTCGTGGGCGTTGGGGTAGAACTCCTTGAAAGCGGCCAGCAGCTTCTCCGGGTCCACGCCGAACACCACCCGGTGGATGGCCTCAAACTTCAGGGCGCCGTCGTGGAGGTTCTCAATCTCCACCAGGGCGTAACGGGCGGGGAGAGCGGCCCACTCCGACTCCGGGGTGACCTTCTTCCAGTTCTCATAGCAGGTCTTGGCGGTGGCCAGGGAGTGGTTGCCGTCGCCTACGGCGAAGAGCAGGGGCGCCACGCCGCTGACGCCGTACTTCTCCTCCATGGCCTCGTCGGTGGTGAGGCCCTCCAGGGCGTCCGCCAGGGCGTCAATCTGAGCCTCCGTCAGCTTCCAGCCGGTGAGGTGGCCGCCCTTGAGCATCAGGTCAAAGTCGTAGACCTGCTCCATGGAGGCCTTGGCCGCGCCGATGGGCTCGATGCAGGTGTGTTTGGGGTCGTCGATGAGGAGCATTACGTGGGGCAGCTCGATGGGGGCGTCCTTCCGCACCCGGACCCGGGGCGGGATGCGCTCCAGCACCGTGCCCTCGGTGGCCCGGATCAGGGAGCCGGAGCCGGGGGTGTAGTCGTACTTCTCCAGGTCCACCGCCGCCACCAGGCCGGGGCGCACCGCGCCATCGGACTGGGTGCGCTCAATGTAGATGATGGAGCCGGGCAGGGTGGTGAAGATATCCCGTGCCAGGTAGCCGGTCATGGCACTGTTGATATCCGCAACGTGCTGGTCCACATCGGGGTCGTTGAGCTTGCTCTCGGGCAGAATCAGGCGCAGGGTGGAGGGGGCGTCGCCGACGATGCGGTCGGCCTCCTCCCAGTACTCGGGCTGGGACGTGAACTGGTCGCAGGCCACCACGGCCCACTTGGTCATGTCGCAGCCCTTGGGCAGCAGAATGTCTGCGGGCTTCATGCCCAACTTCTCAAACTTCGGGTTCATTCATTCTTCCTCCATCAAAGTATATTGGGTGGGGTGGACCCCACAAGAGCACGGTTGTGCGGGGACGTGTATCCGGAACACATGTCCATTATATCACAGCGTTTTCTTCTCAAACAGGTAGTCCAGCAAATCGCAGCCGTTTTCCACAAAGGGTCCCTTCAGCCCGCTCTCCTCGTCGTACATGCCGCCGCGGCCGGTATCCACCCGGCTGTCGTAGAGCAGGAAGGGCACCGGGTCGCCGTCGTGGCCCCGAGTGGCGGTGAGGGTCTTGTGGTCGCTGAGGAGCAGCACCCGGTGGTCCAGCCCCGCCGCTTCCAGCCGCTCCAGCACGGGGGAAACCAGACGGCTGTCCAGCCACTCGATGGCCTGGAGCTTGCCGGGGAGGTCGCCGTTGTGGGTGCACTCGTCGGGGGCCTCCAGGTGGAGGCAGACAAAGTCGTACTGCTGGAGTTTTTGCCAAGTGGCCTCCAGCTTTCCCGGGAAATTGGTGTCCAGCTCCCCGGTGGCGCCCTCCACCTCCACCATCTCCAGGCCACGGAGGACCCCGATGCCGTGGCAGAGGGGCACGGCGCTGACCACCGCGCCGGTGAGGCCGTACTGCTCCCGGAAACCGGGCAGCTCAATAGCCGTGCCCTCGGCCCAGAACCAGATGCCGTTGGCGGGCAGCTTGCCCCTGGCCCGGCGGGCCTCCGTCGCCGGGTGGTGGTCCAGAATTTCGTGGGCCAGACGCATGAGACCGGCGAAGACCTCCGCCCGCTCATTTCCGGCGGGGAGCAAGGGGCCGATGGCCTCGCCCAGATGGTCGTGGGGGGGAATAAAGCGGATGCCGCTGACGTCGCTCATGTGCTGCACCGCAATCTGCCGGAAGACGGGGAAGCGGTGAATCTCCATCCTGGCCGCCTCCAGGGCGGCGGTGACGCGGGCGTCGGAGAGCAGGGCGGCGGTGGTCGCCATGGCGGAGGGGCCGTCGATGGAGCCGGCGCTGTGGGAGAGGATGCGCTTGGCCTCATAGGGCATATCGCCGTCCTCCAGGGTCACCAGGTTGCAGCGGAAAGCGGCGTCGCCGGGCACCAGCTCAATACCGGAGGCGGCGGCCTCCATGGGGGAGCGGCCGGTGAAGTATTGCCTGGGATCGCAGCCCAGGATGGAGAGGATGG
>CANRHK010000052.1 GCA_947630395.1 uncultured Oscillospiraceae bacterium | reverse complement strand
ACCCCACAGTGTACCACATTTTGTCGAAAAAGAGGAGAGGTTTTTAAGCAATATGGAAATTTTTCCGGGGAGCGGGAGGGACCTCGCCGGCGGGGCCGGCACTTCGCAAAAAGAGCCGCCGCACCCAGCGTGTGCGGTGGCTCTCACGACTCGTTGAATATGAATTTATATGGCGTTGCCCTTTTTGATTTTCAGGCGGATGCGGTCGCTGATCATGGCGATGAATTCGGAGTTCGTTGGCTTGCCCTTGGCGTTGCTGACGGTATAGCCGAAGAAGCGCTGCAAGGTCTCCAGATCGCCTCTGTCCCAGGCCACCTCAATGGCGTGGCGGATGGCCCGCTCCACCCGGCTGGGCGTAGTGCCGTAGCGCTTGGCTACCTCCGGGTAGAGCACCTTGGTGACGGAATTGATGACCTCCATGTTCTCCACGGTAATCATGATGGCCTCGCGCACGTACTGGTAGCCCTTGATGTGGGCGGGCACGCCCACCTCGTGGATGATGGACGTCACCAGCTCCTCCAGCCCCGGGGCGTGGAGGGACTCCTCCCGCTTCTCCGCCAGGCAGAGCAGGTGCTCACACATGGAGGCCTCGCTGTAGGGCTTGGCCAGAAACACGGACACCCCCAGGCTGCCGGCCTCCGCCAGCATTTCCTGGGTGGCGAAGTGGTAGATGGAGAGGATCTTGGGGCGCTGCTCTTTATCCAGTTGGCGCAAAATGCCGATTCCATCCAGTCCGGGCAGGATCAGATCCAGGACCAGCAGATCCGGCTTGGTCTGGGCAATCAGATCCAGCACTTCGCTGCCGTCGCCTGTGGAGGCGACCACGGTGAATCTGCCCGTCTGCTCAAGTGTTTCCTGAAGCATTTCGCGGGCATCGGCATTGGTATCAGTCAGCATGACTTTGTAATGAACATCCATATGCAGTATCCTTTCAGTTTTTTTCAGGTCGACATAAAGCAAGAGGCGTCCAGCCGTTTAGACGGAATTTCAATAGATTATTGCGCCTTGCTTATAAATTACCATAATGAGACAGAAAACTCAAGTCGAATCTTGCCGTGCTGCCAAAAAATCGTTCGACAAATTTGGGGAATTTTTCCAAAAGCGCAGAATGAAAATAGAAACGGAATGCATGACAAAGGGCGGGGCGCTTTCAACGCCGCCGCCCTCTGCCGTTCAGGACTCCTGTCCCGCCTCCGCCAGCATGTTTTCAATCAGAATGCCGTAGCCCCGCTGGGGGTTGTCCACCAGCACGTGGGTTACGGCGCCCACCAGCCGGCCGTCCTGGAGGATGGGGCTGCCGCTCATACCTTGGACAATGCCGCCGGTCTGGGCGATCAGCCGGTCATCCGTCACCTGGAGCAGCAGGTTCCGGCTGGTACCGCCGGAGAGCACCCTTGTGATCTCCACGGCATACTCCTCCACGCCGTCGCCGCTGACATTGGCCAGGATGACCGCCGGCCCCGCGTGGACCTGGTCCGCGCTGGCCACGGGCACCGCTTCCCGGGAGGCCAGGGGGCAGCCGTCCATGGTGCCGAAGACGCCCCTCTCCGTGTTGGCGTGGAGCTGGCCCAGGTCGGCTGTCAGATCAAAGCTGCCCTTCAGCTCCCCCGGCTCTCCGGCGCTGCCTTGCTTCACCGCTTTCACTGAGGCGGACATGACGGAGCCGTCCCCCAGGGGCATCAGCAGCCCGGTGTCTGAGTCGGTGATGCCGTGGCCCAGGGCGCCGAAGGTACCGGTGGCGGGGTCATAGAACGTGACGGTGCCGATGCCGGCGATGCTGTCGCGGATCCACGCCCCCAGCCGGTAGGTGCCGTCCTCCGCCAGGACGGGCTTGGCGTCCAGAGTCACCTCTTCGCCGCCCCGGGACACGCTCAGCTCCACGCCGCCGCCCGCCTGGAGCAGCTGGGCAAACTGCTCAGAGCTGGCCACCTCGGTGCCGTTGGCCTCCTCAATCACGTCCCCCACCTGCAAGCCGCAGTCCGCGCCGGGACTCAGGGTTCCCGAGGCGGTCTCCACCTCCGCCAGGCCGATGACCACCACCCCGTCGGAGAAGAGCTTGATGCCCACGGTGTGGCCTACCGGCACCAGCCGGTCCGCCTCCAGCCGGGCGGCAAACGCGCTCTGCTGGAGACTCAGCAGGGCGGACAGGCACATGAACCCGCTAAGGAAAAAAACTCTGGCCCGACGGGGTCTCCCAATCTGTCCAATCATCCATCTCACCACCCCTTTCCGCACAGTTGCTGTCAAAACATTTGAACAGCGGTGTTACTTTGCGCGATTTTTGAGAGAATAAGCGGCGGATAAATTTCTAAAATGCGGCGGCGCTGTCATGGAAAAAACGGCCAGCGGCCTGACGGTGGGCAAAAAAGAGACGCCGCCGGGAAATGCCGGCGGCGTCTTCTATTTTTTGGAAAAAAGCGGGAGCGTTTATTGACGTTTGAGAGAGGGGGACTCAGTGATCCGCGTTGAAGATCTTCAGGATGTCCAGATAGGGGTCGTCCTCCTCGTCCTTGGCCGCGGCCTGCTGGCTCTCCAGCAGCATGCTGAACTTATCCCTGGAGCTGGCGCTTGCGGGAACGGAGGCGGCAGGGGTCTGAGCAGCGGAAGCGGGAGCAGCGGAGGCGGGGACCTTCTTCTCCTCGAAGCCGGTGGCGATGACGGTGACCCGGATCTCGTCGTCCATGGTCTCGTCGAAGGTGGCGCCGAAGATGGTCACGGCATCGGGATGTACAGCCTCCTGGACCAGGGAGGCGGCCTGCTCCACCTCCTCCAGGCCGATGTCCATGGAGCCGGTGACGTTGATCAGGATGCCCCGGGCACCGTTGATGGAGGTCTCCAGCAGGGGGCTGGAGATGGCCATGCGGGCGGCCTCCTCGGCCTTGCCCTTGCCGGCGGCGCGGCCCACGCCCATGTGTGCCAGACCCGCGTCCTTCATGATGGCGCTGACGTCGGCGAAGTCCAGGTTGATGAAGCCGGTCTCACGAATCAGGTCGGAGATGGACTGCACCGCCTGTTTCAGCACGTCGTCGGCGATCTCGAAAGCGTTGGCGAAGGTGATCTTCTGGTCGGTGGCGTGCTTCAGGCGGTCGTTGGGGATGATGACCAGGGAGTCCACCTTGTCCCGCAGCTCCTCAATGCCCTTCTCCGCCTGCTGCATACGGCGGCGGCCCTCGAAGCCGAAGGGCTTGGTGACCACGCCTACGGTGAGGATACCCATCTCCTTGGCGGCCTCGGCCACAATGGGGGCCGCGCCGGTGCCGGTGCCGCCGCCCATGCCGGCGGTGATGAACACCATGTCGGTGTTATCCAGGGCCTTGGTGATCTGACTGCGGCTCTCCTCGGCGGACTTGCGGCCTACCTCGGGGTCGGATCCGGCGCCCTGACCATGGGTCAGCTTCTCGCCGATCTGAATCTTATAGGCGGCACTGGAGATGTTCAGCGCCTGCTTGTCCGTGTTGATGCCGATAAAATCCACGCCGGTGACGCCTGCGCGCACCATGCGGTTGACTACGTTGTTGCCGCCGCCGCCCACGCCGATGACTTTAATTTTCACCACATTGTCAGGCGCGGTCACCAGTTCAAATGCCATAGTGGAGTCCTCCTACCACAAATTGTATCACTCGTATACGCCAAGAGTTCAAAACCCCAAGATAGAGTGGGTATATCGCAACTTCTATTGTATGCCATTTTCTCTGGCAGGTCAATAGCTGATTCCGGCTTTTTTTGAAAAAATTCCCCGAAATACGCCTATGGAAAATATTACCTTACTGGGTCTGGGCGGAGGGGATGAACCGGACCTCGCTGTCGTCGTCCATGGTCATGCGGATGGTGCCCCGCTCATTGGGCTCCATTCGGGCTGCCACCTCGGCCAGGCAGGTCATTTTGTAGTCGTAGTCCGCGTCATAGAACAACTCCACACGGAAGCGGTCGTCATACCATAAGGCCAGGGTATCCGGGCTGCTGAAGTTGGCGGCGCTGACCTGATCCAGCAGATCCAGCTTCTCCATGGCGGTGAAGAGCTCCATGAGCCGCTCCGTGGTGACGGGGCTTCCCTCCGCTAGCTGAAGCACCTTGCCCACAGCGGGCTCCGCCGCCTCCAGGCCCGTGATCTGGAGGCAGCCGGAGTCCCCAAGGTCCTCCACCGCCTCCAGCACCTTCATCTCCCCACCGCTGATGCCCAGTAGCCACCAGGCGTCCGCGCTGTGAATGGCGGCCGCCGCCTGGGTCTCGGTCACCTCCACCAGGAGAGTATCCGGCAGCTTCCGGTTGATGCGCACGGCGGTGATGTAAGGCAGCTGGGTGTAGATCCGCTGGGAGGCGCCGTACTTGTCGAAGAGGATCAGGTTGTCGCCCTTCTGGACGGCGGAGGCGGAGATGATCTCCTCCGCCATATAGCGCTGGTTGCCGCTGACCTCCACGTGCTCCACCTTGAAAAACAGGGTGAGGGCGGCCACAATCGCCACCGCGGCCAGCAGCACGGACAGCGGCTTGATCAGCACGCCCAGTCCGCCGCCCCGGCGGCGTCTCCGCCGGCGGCGCGAATCGCGCCTGTTGGGCATGGCCCTCACTCCTTTCTCTCTCTGTCTATCCCCTTTTTATGGAAAAGGGGCGAAACCGGCTGTTTTCTGTTTCAGAATGTATTGACAATCTCTATGTCACGGCTCCAGGCGGATGTCCGCCCCCAGAGCCCCCAGGTCCCGGACCGGGTCCTCGTAGCCCCGCCGGATGTGGTGGATGTCGCCGATGGCGGTCTCACCCTCCGCAGCGCAGCCCGCCACCAGCAGCGCCGCGCCGCCCCGGAGATCCGTGCACCGCACGCCGGCCCCGGACAGCCGCCGGACGCCAGTGACCACCGCCACCCTGTCCGCCACACTGATATCCGCGCCCATACGCCGCAGTTCATCCACATGGCGGTAGCGGTTTTCAAAGATGTTCTCCACAAAGACCGTGGCGCCGTGGCTGCGCAGCAGCGCCGCCATGAGCACCGCCTGAGCGTCGGTGGGGAAGCCGGGGTAGGGGGCCGTGCGGATGGCGCCGATGGAGCGCAGATCTCCCTCCGAGCGGAGGCGTATCCGGCCGCTGTCCCCGCTGACATGGCAGCCCGCCTCGTGGAGGGCGGCGGTGACGGTGGAGAGGTGCCGGGCGTCCACGCCGGTGAGCTCCACCTCGCCGCCGGCGGCGGCAGCGGCGCAGAGGTAGGTGGCCGCCGCAATCCGGTCCGGCATGACGGCGTAGTCCGCGCCGCGGGTGGCCTGCCGGCCCCGGACGCACACGGTGGAGCTGCCCGCCCCACGGACGTCGCAGCCCAGGGCCCGCAGAAAGTTCTGCAAGTCCACAATCTCCGGCTCCCGGGCGGCGTTGACCAGCACGGTCTCGCCCTCACAGCCGCAGGCGGCCAGAATGGCGTTCTCCGTGGCCCCCACGCTGGGGAGGCTCAGGGCCAGCTCCCGGCCCGCCAGGGTCCCGGCCTGGCAGAGGAGTCGCCCACCCTCCTCCCGGATGTGGGCCCCCAGGGCCCGCAGGGTGCTGAGGTGGAGGTCGATGGGCCGTGGGCCCAGCTCGCATCCGCCGGGATAGGACATCTCCGCCCGGCCGCAGCGGGCCAGAATGGCCCCCAGAAAGATGACGGAGGAGCGCATCTCCCGCATCAGGTGGTCGGGCACGTCCCACCGGTTCATCCCGGCGGTGTTTACCACCAGCGCGCCATCCTCCCAGTCCGCCTCGCAGCCCAGGTGCCGGAGAATCCGAATGCTGGCGTCCACGTCGGTGAGACGGGGACAGCGCCGCAGGACGGTCCGCCCCGGGTGCAGGATGGTGGCCGCCAAGATGGGGAGGACGCTGTTTTTGGCTCCCTGGACCTCCAGCGTTCCCTCCAGCCGTTGGCCGCCCCGGATGATGATCTGGCTCATAGATACCCCTCCGCACATGGATTTTCAAACTAATCCATGGTATGCGGACGGGGAGAAACTGCTACTTTTGCTTTTTGCCCCGCAGGGCCATGACGGCGGCGTAGATCTTCTCGTTGGCATCGATGTGGCCCAGGGAGGCCATGGCGGCGGACATTTGCTTCTGCCGCTCCCTGTCGGAGAGGATGGCCCGGGCGGTGTCGTAGAGCTTCTCGCCGCTGCTGTCCCGCTCCAGGAGCATGACGGCCCCGCCGGCGTCGGAGAGGAGGCGGGCGTTGTACTCCTGGTGGTTGTTCGCCACGTTGGGGGAGGGCACGACGATGGCCGGCACCCCAAGGGCGGTGAGCTCGCTGATGGTGCTTGCCCCTGCCCGGCAGATCACCAGGTCGGCGGCCCGCATGAGGGTGCCCATGTCCCGGATATACTCCCGGACCTCCAGCTCCGGCGTTTTGGCCAGGTCCACCCCGGCCTCCGCCAGGTACTCGCCCATGTGCCGGCATCCCACGGTGCCCGCGCCGTGGACGTGGTGGAAGGGGATGCCGCCGGCGGCCTCCAGGGCCAGGAATTGGGCCATCTGCCGGTTCATCTCCCCGGCCCCCAGGCTGCCCCAGAAGGAGACGATGAGGGGCCGGCCGTCATCCATGCGGAGGACCTGTTTGGCCTCCCTCTTGGTTAAGTCGAAGAAGTCCCCCCGCACCGGCGTGCCGGTGACCAGGACCTTTTCGGGGTGCTTATAGTTTTTCCGGCACTCCTCAAAACCCACCATAATGAGATCGGCATGTTTTTCCAGCAGCTTGGTGGTGAGGCCGGGGATGGCGTTGGACTCGTGGACCGCCGTGGGGATGCCCCGTTTGGAGGCGGCCTGGATCATGGGGTAGCTGGCGTAGCCGCCGGTGCCTACCACCAGATCCGCCGGGAATTCATCCAGAATGGCCCTGGCCTCGGCGGGGGAGCAGAGGAAGTTTTTCAGAGAGATCAGGTTGTGCTTGATCTCTTTGGGCTTGAAGGAGCGGTGGAAGCTGGAGATCTCCACGGCCCGGAAGGGCCAGCCGGCCCGCTCAATGAGATCCCGCTCGTTGCCCCGGTGGGCGCCCACAAAGAGGATCTCGCTGTCCGGCCGCCTGTCGCGGATTAGGCCCGCCAGGGCCAGGGCCGGATTCACATGTCCCGCGGTTCCCCCGCAGGTGAAGATGACTTTCATAGGACTCAGCCTCCTGACGGCGCCGGCATCTGGCGGGATACGGACAGCACAATCCCAATCTCCACCAGCTGCATGGCCAGAGCCGTGCCGCCGTAGCTGAAGAAGGGGAGGGAGATGCCGGTGGAGGGGATCAGGTTGGTCACCACGGCGATGTTCAGGAAGGTCTGGAGGGCGATCTGGGTGGTGACGCCCACGATCAGGAGGCTGCCGAAGCGGTCCTTGGCGTGGAGGGCCAGCCAGAAGCCCCGGAGAATCAGGGCCGCGAAGAGGCCCATGATCAGGGTGCCGCCCACCAGGCCAAGCTCCTCAAAGACCACGGCGAAGATGTAGTCGTTGCTCTCCTCGGGGAGGAACATGAACTTCTGGCGGCTCTTGCCCAGACCTACGCCCAGAAAGCCGCCGGAGCCCACGGTCATAATGCTCTGGCTGATCTGCCAGCTCTTGTCCTGTACGTCCCACCAGGGGTCCTTCCAGCTCTGGATGCGGCTGGCGTTGTAGCCGATCTTCTCCAGCAGGGGGGTGAAGAGCATGGCGTAGAGCCCGCCGGCCAGGCCGGTGACGCCGGCGGCGATCCACCCCCAGTGGATGCCGCCCACCACCATCATGGCCGCGCCCATGCCGAAGATCAGAATGGCACCGGACAGGTGGGGCTCCAGCACCGTCAGGCCGGTGAGGATCATAAGAGGGATAATGTGGGGCAGAAACCCCTCCCGGAAAGTGACCATCTTCTCCCGCTTTTTGGAGATGGAGGAGGCGAAGTAGACGATGACGCCCAGCTTGGCCACCTCGGAGGGCTGGAAGGTGAGGCTGCTGCCGGGGATGCCCAGCCAGCGGGTGGAGCCGTTGAGGGTGATGCCCACGCCGGGGATCAGCACCAGAATCAACAGAGTGCCGGACACCATCAGCCCCAGCTTGGCAAGGCCCCGGAACCGCTCGTAGTTGATCTTGGACACCATGTACATGCCCATCACGCCCAGAACGGCGAAGGCGGCCTGCCGCTTGAAGAAGTACAGCGGGTCGTGGTTGTAGCTGGCGGAGGCCTGGGCGGAGGGAAAGCTGGCGGAGAGGACCATAATGAGGCCGATGACCAGCAGCATCATGGTCAGCAGGAAAAAGGGCAGATCCATGGGGCCCCGGGCGGCCTCCCAGGCCGCCCGCTCCTTCCGGCGGCGCTCCTTCTCCTTCTGCCGCCGCATCTGGCGGTATTCCTCTCTTGTCATGGGCTTCCCTCCTTTGGCAGGGATTGGGTAGAGATTTACTGGACCACCCGGTTCATCACGCCCAGCAGGGCCAGGGCGCAGAAGAGGGTGGAGATGGCGGTGAAGACGGTGACAATCTTGACCTCGCTCCAGCCGCACATCTCAAAGTGGTGGTGGATGGGGGCCATCTTAAAGATCCGCTTGCCGTGGGTCAGCTTGAAGTAGGTGACCTGGATGATGTCGGACAGGGTCTCGACGATGTAGATGATCCCCACCAGAATCAAAATCAGGGGCAGATTGAAAGCCAGGGCCAGCCCCGCCACCGCGCCGCCCAGGAACAGGGAGCCGGTGTCCCCCATGAAGACCTTGGCGGGGTGGGCGTTGAAGAGGAGGAAAGCCAGCAGCCCCCCCAGCAGGGCGGCGGAAAAGACGCCCAGCTGGGTGTAGCCCCAGAAGGTGGCCGCGCAGATGAAGAACAGGGCCACCGGGATGGTGACGGAGGTGGCCAGGCCGTCCAGGCCGTCGGTGAGGTTCACCGCGTTGACGGTGCCCACCACCACAAAGGCGGCGAAGGCCATGTACAGCGGCCAGCTGAGGCGGAGGTTGATGTTGAGGAAGGGGATATACAGATCCGGGCTCAGCCGCCCCTCGTAGCGCATGAGCATGAGGAAGAGAATGGCGGCGGCCAGCTGGAGCAGGAACTTCTGGAGGGCGGTAAGCCCCAGGTTCTGGTGGCGCTTCACCTTCTCATAGTCGTCCAGGAAGCCGATGACGCCGAAGATAAGGGCGAAAAGAAAGACGTAAATGTGGCTCCGATCCCCCTCCAGGGCCCCCTTCCAGCCCACGGCCAGAATGGAAACGGCGATGCCGGTGATGAACATGAGGCCACCCATGGTGGGGGTGCCGGCCTTGGTGGCGTGCCACTTGGGACCCACCTCCCGGATCTCCTGGCCGGCTTTCAGGCGGCGCAGGGCGGGCAGCAGGATCTTGCCCCCCAGCAGGGCCGTGACGGCGAAGCTGAGCACACACGCGAATATCATTTCCATAGTTTTTCTCCCTCTGGCCCGACGGGTCAGGCTCTCTCCTTGCGTTGACGGATATAATCGGCCACAACCTCCCGCTCGTCCAGGTGGCGCTTCTCATGGCCGATGATCTGATAGGTCTCGTGGCCCTTGCCGGCCAGGATGATCACATCCCCCGGCCGGTGGTGGTCCATGGCGTAGTGGATGGCCTCGATCCGGTTCTCCACCACCACGTAGGGGGTGGGGGTGCCGGTCATGCCGGTGAGAATCTCTTCAATGATGGCCCCCGGTTCCTCGGTGCGGGGGTTGTCGGAGGTGACAATCACGAAGTCCGCCAGGCGGGCGGCAATGGCGCCCATTTTGGGCCGCTTGGTCCGGTCCCGGTCGCCGCCGCAGCCAAAGAGGGCCACCACCCGGCCCCTGGCGAAGCCACGGGCGGAGGTCAGCACGTTCTCCAAAGCGTCCGGCGTGTGGGCGTAGTCAATCAGGATGGTGTAGTCCCCGCCGGTGGGCACCACCTCCACCCGGCCCTTTACATGGGCGCTGCGGCGGAGGACATGGGCGCTGTCCGCCAGGGACACGCCCAGCAGCCTTGCCGCCGCCAGCACCCCCAGGGTGTTGTACACCATGAAGCCGCCGGGGATGCCCACATGGACGGGCACGGCCTCCGGCCCCGTCACGGCGTCAAAGGAGACGCCGCTGGCGGAGAGGACGATGTTTTGGGCGGCCAGATCCGCGTCGTGCTCCCCGATGGAGATAAGAGGGCAGGCGGCCAGGGCCGTCACCCGCTTCGCCCAGGGGTCGTCGGCGTTGTACACCCCCGCGCCGCACTGCCGGAACAGCAGGGCCTTGGCGTCGCAGTAGTTCTCCATGGTCTTGTGGAAGTCCAGGTGGTCCTGGGTCAGGTTGGTGAAGATGCCCACCGCGAAGCGGACGCCCCCCACCCGCTGGAGGAACAGGGCGTGGGAGGAGACCTCCATCACCACGTGGGTGCAGCCCGCGTCCGCCATCCGGCGGAAGAGGCCCTGGAGCTCGAAGGATTCGGGGGTAGTGCGCTCGGTGGGGAGGACCTGGGTGCCGATCAGGTTCTGGTTTGTGCCAATGAGCCCCACCTTGGCTCCCAGGCACTGCTCCAGAATATCCTTCAGCAGGTAGGTGGTGGTGGTCTTGCCGTTGGTGCCGGTGACGCCCACCAGGGTCATTTGGGACGCCGGGTCGCCGTACCAGTTTTTGCCCACCTGGGCCAGGGCGCCCCGGCTGTCGCCGGTGCGGATAAAGGGCCCCACCGCCGGCTTCTCCTGGCAAAGGACACAGACCGCACCCCTCTCCCAGGCCATGGGGATAAACTTGTGGCCGTCGGTGGCGTAGCCGGCCATGGCCACAAACAGGTCCCCGGGCTTTGTCAGCCGGGAGTCGTAGCTGACACCGGTGATGTCGGCGTTTAAATCGGCGTTGCTCTCCAGAATCTCCACACCCTGGAGCAGATCACTTAATTTCATCTTATGAAGTCCACGCTTTCTTCATTCACATACTTTGGGCGGCTCAGTCTGAGGTGCTGCCCAGGGAGCCCATCTGCACCGTGATGACCGTGCCGGCGGCCACCTGCTCGCCCTCGGCCTTGGATTGGGTGATGACCTTGACGCCGGAGCCGTCGGTGGCGCCGGTGGTGCGCATGATAAGGCCCGCGTTGGTCAGGCGGGTGTTGGCGTCCTTGGCGGAGAGCCCCACCACATTGGGCACCGTGCAGAGGTCGGCGGACTTCTCCGCGCCCAGATACAGCACAATCTGCGCCCCCACGGGGACGATGGCCCCGCCGGCGGGGGTCTGGTCGGTGACGGTGTCCCCGTCGCCCACGGTCTTGTAGCTCTCAAAGCCGTAGTCCTTCAGCTTGCTCACGGCTCCGTCCAGGGTCTCGCCCACCACGTAGGGCACGGTGCTCTCCGCGGAGGTGGTGTCGCCCTCGTCATACTGGGGTGCAATGCCCAGGTAGGGCAGAATGTCCGACATGATGGAGGCGGCGGTGGGGGCCACCATGTTGCCGCCGGAGGGGTAGGTGCCGGTGGTGCGGGAGGGGGTGTCCATGGTCAGCAGCATGATGACCTGGGGGTCGTCGGCGGGGGCGAAGCACAGGAAGGACACTACGATGTCCTTGGTCTGACCCTGGGAGTTGCGCTGGTCGGCAGTGCCGGTCTTGCCGCCGATGCGGTAGCCGGCCACCTGGCCGTTCTTGCCGGTGCCCTTGGCCACCACATACTCCAGGCATTGGCGGACCACGGCGGAGGTCTCCTCGCTGATGACCTGCCGCACCGGGGTGGCGTCGTACTGCTTGAGCACGTTGCCCTCGTCGTCCAGAATCTTATCCACAATGTGGGGGGTGTAGAGATAGCCGCCGTTGATGCAGGCCGCCTGGGCGGCGATCAGCTGGATGGGGGTGACGGTGAAGTTCTGACCGAAGGCGTAGGACGCCAGGTCCAGGTTGGTGAAGTTCTGCTTGCTGGCGTGGACGCCGGTGGCCTCGCCCTGGAGGTCCACCCCCGTGGGGGCAAAGAGGCCGAACTTTTCCATGTAGTCCCAGTAGGTGCTGGTGCCAAGGGACTGGCCGATGGCGATGAAGGCCGGGTTGCAGGAGTTTCCGGCGGCCTGCTCCAGGGTCTGGGTGCCGTGGCCGCTGTGGCTGGAGCAGCGGATGGTCCAGCCGTCCACGTTCACCGAGCCGGAACAGTGGAAAGTGCTGTTCAGGTTCACCGTGCCCTCCTCCAGGGCGGCGGAGAGGGTCAGAATCTTGTAGGTGGAGCCGGGCTCGTAGGTGTCGGTGACCGCCTTGCTGCGGTACTGCCGGAGCTGGAGGTCGCCCTTCTCCGCCGCGCCGGACTCCAGCTCGGCCTTCAGCAGATTGTCATAGATCTCCAGACGGTTGTTCAGATCGTAGGTGGGGCTGGAGGCGATGGCCAGGATGGCCCCGGTGTTGGCGTCCAGCACAATGCCCGCGCCGCCCTTGGCGGCGTCGTACTTGGACAGCATGTCCTGGAGCCCCCGCTCCACGTAGTACTGGATGGTGCGGTCAATGGTCAGCTGGAGGCTGTGGCCGTTCTCGGCGTCGTAGTACTGCTCGTACTGGAACATCATCTCCGAGCCCACGCCGTCCTTGGCGGTGACCTGGTAGCCGCTCTCGCCGTCCAGCTCGTCCTCG
>CANRHK010000051.1 GCA_947630395.1 uncultured Oscillospiraceae bacterium | reverse complement strand
GATCTTCTTGTACTTGCCGCAGTGGCACTCCCAGTCCTTGGTGGGCCCGAAGATCTTCTCGCAGAACAGGCCGTCCCGCTCGGGCTTCAGGGTGCGGTAGTTGATGGTCTCCGGCTTCTTCACCTCGCCGTAGGACCACTCTCGGATCATCTCCGGAGAAGCGATGCCGATTTTAATAGCGTCAAATTCCGCGTAACTCATTGTTCAGCTCCTCCTTCCGTTAAAACTCATCGTTGTCGCCATCGTCCATGGCGAAGTCGTCCTCGCTGATGTCCTCGTCCTCATCCATGTCCTCAATGCCGAAGCCGGACGCCTCAAAGTCGCTGTCGTCCGCCACGTACTCCTCCTGGTCGTCCCGGTCGTCGTCCATGCGGCTGAGGTTGAAGGTGGTGGGCTCATTGTCGTCGTCCTTCAGCTCGATGACATCGCCGTTCTTATCCAGCACCTGGATATCCAGGCACAGGGCCTGAAGCTCCTTGACCAGCACCTTGAAGGACTCGGGCACGCCGGGCTTGGGCACGTTGTGGCCCTTGACGATGGCCTCGTAGGTCCGCACACGGCCGGTGACGTCGTCGGACTTGACGGTCAGAATCTCCTGGAGGGTGTAGCTGGCGCCGTAGGCCTCCAGTGCCCACACTTCCATCTCGCCGAAGCGCTGGCCGCCAAACTGGGCCTTGCCGCCCAGCGGCTGCTGGGTGACCAGGGAGTAGGGGCCGGTAGAGCGTGCGTGAATCTTGTCGTCCACCAGGTGGTGGAGCTTCATGAAGTAGACGTAGCCCACGGTGACCTTGTTGTCGAAACGCTCGCCAGTGCGGCCATCGTAGAGCCAGCTCTTGCCCTCGCTGTCCAGACCGGCCTCCCGGAGGGCATTGGCGATATCCTCCTCGTTGGCGCCGTCGAAGATGGGGGTGGCCACCTTCCAGCCCAGGGTCTTGGCGGCGTAGCCCAGATGGACCTCCAGCACCTGTCCGATGTTCATACGGCTGGGCACGCCCAGGGGGTTCAGCACGATGTCCAGGGGGGTGCCGTCGGGCAGGAAGGGCATGTCCTCCTGGGGCAGGATGCGGGAGACCACGCCCTTGTTGCCGTGGCGGCCGGCCATCTTGTCGCCCACAGAGATCTTCCGCTTCTGGGCGATATAGACGCGGACCACTTCATTGACGCCCGGCCCCAGCTCGTCGCCGGCCTCCCGGGTGAAGCGTTTGGCGTCCACCACAATGCCGCTCTCGCCGTGGGGCACCTTCAGGGAGGTGTCCCGGACCTCACGGGCCTTCTCGCCGAAGATAGCCCGCAGCAGCCGCTCCTCGGCGGTCAGATCGGTCTCGCCCTTGGGTGTGACCTTGCCGACGAGAATGTCGCCGGCGCGGACCTCGGCGCCGACGCGGATGATGCCTCGCTCGTCCAGGTCCTTCAGGGCGTCCTCGCCCACGTTGGGGATGTCCCGGGTGATCTCCTCGGGTCCCAGCTTGGTGTCACGGGCGTCGATCTCGTACTCCTCGATGTGGATGGAGGTGTACACGTCGTCCCGGACCATGCGCTCGTTTAAGAGGACCGCGTCCTCGTAGTTGTAGCCCTCCCAGGTCATGAAGCCCACCAGGATGTTCCGGCCCAAGGCGATCTCGCCCTGATCGGTGGCGGGGCCGTCGGCCAGGACGGTGGGGGAGATGCCCAGAGCCTCGTTGCCGCCGTGGACCCGCTCGCCCACGGAGACAATGGGCCGCTGGTTGATGCAGGTGGTGTGGTTGGAGCGGAGGAATTTGACCAGCTTGTAGTCCTTGGTCTCGCCGCTGTCGTACTTGACGGAGATGGAGGTGGCGTCCACCTTGGTGACCTCGCCGTCGCCCTCCGCCAGCACCACGATCTCGGAGTCCATGCAGATCTTGTGCTCCATGCCGGTGCCGATGATGGGGGCCTCGGGCTTCAGCAGGGGCACCGCCTGGCGCTGCATGTTGGCGCCCATCAGGGCGCGGTTGGCGTCGTCGTTGGGGAGGAAGGGGATCATGGCCGTGGCGATGGAGACCATCATCCGGGGGCTGATGTCCACGTAGTCCACCTGATCCTTCTCCACGCCGATGATCTCGTCGCGGTGGCGGCAGGTGATACGGTCGTTGATGAAGCAGCCGTTCTCGTCGGTGGGCTCGGCGGCCTGGGCCACAATATACTGGTCCTCCACGTCGGCGGTCATATACTCGATCTCGTCGGTGACCCGGCCGGTGGCCTTATCCACCTTGCGGTAGGGAGCCTCGATGAAGCCGTACTCATTGATGCGGGCATAGGTGGACAGATAGTTGATAAGGCCGATGTTGGGACCTTCGGGGGTCTCGATGGGGCACATGCGGCCGTAGTGGCTGTAATGGACGTCGCGGACATCCATGCTGGCCCGCTCCCGGGAGAGGCCGCCGGGGCCCAGGGCGGAGAGGCGCCGCTTGTGGGTCAGCTCGGCCAGGGGGTTGGTCTGGTCCATGAACTGGCTGAGGGGGGAGGAGCCGAAGAACTCCTTGATAGAGGCGGTGATGGGCCGGATGTTGATGAGGCTCTGGGGGGTGACGATGTCCAGATCCTGGAGGTTCATGCGCTCCCGGATGTTCCGCTCCATGCGGCTGAAGCCGATGCGGAACTGGTTCTGGAGCAGCTCGCCCACGCAGCGCAGGCGGCGGTTGCCCAGGTGGTCGATGTCGTCCTTGCCCGCCAGGCCTTTGGCCAGGGCGCTCATATAGTTGATGGACGCGAGAATGTCGTCCACAATGATGTGCTTGGGCACCAGGTCGTCAGCGTGGGCGCGGAGGGCGTCCTTCAGATCCTCGCCCTCGTACTGGCGCAGCAGCTCCTGGAGCACGCTGAAGCGGACCCGCTCCTTGATGCCGCACTCCTTGAGGGGGTCGAAGTCCACGTAGCGGCCCAGCTCGCACATGTGGTTGGAGAAGATCTTGAGGGGGGCGCCGTCCACGTCCACCACCACTTCGTTGACGCCGATGGCGTCCAGCTCCCGGGCCTCGGCGCGGGTGAGGAAGTGGCCGGGCTCATAGATCAGCTCGCCGGTGGCGGGGTGGACCACGGGTTCCGCCAAGGTGCGGTCGCTGGCCCGGACCCACAGCATCAGCTTCTTGTTGAACTTGTACCGGCCAACGGTGCTCAGATCATAGCGCCTGGGGTCGAAGAACAGGTTGTTGATGAGAGTCTCGGAGGAGTCCACCGTGGGGGGCTCGCCGGGGCGGAGGCGGCGGTAGATCTCCAGCAGGGCCTCCTCGTAGGTCTTGCAGCTGTCCTTCTCCAAAGTGGCCCGGATGGTGGGGTCGTCGCCGAAGAACTCCAGAATCTCCCCGTCGGAGCGGGGGCCGATGGCCCGGATGAGGCAGGTGATGGGCAGCTTGCGGTTCTTGTCGATGCGGACCCAGAACAGCTCGTTGACGTCGGTCTCATACTCCAGCCAGGCGCCCCGGTAGGGGATGACCTGGGAGGACAGAATGGGCAGGTCGGTCTTGGGATCCACTTCCTTGCCGAAGTAGATGCCCGGGGAGCGGACGATCTGGGAGACTACCACGCGCTCGGCACCGTTGACGATGAAGGTGCCGGACTTGGTCATGAGCGGGAAGTCGCCCATGAAGATCTCCTGCTCCTTGATCTCCTCGGTCTCCTTGTAGCGCAGGCGCACCCTGACCTTCAGCGGGGCGGCGTAATTCACGTCCCGGGCCTTGCACTCCTCCACGTCGTACTTGGGGGGCTCGTCCATGCTGTAGTCGATGAAGCTCAGCTCCAGGTTGCCGGCGTAGTCGCTGATGACGCCCACGTCGGCGAAGACCTCCCGGAGGCCCCGGTCCAGGAACCACTGGTACGAGGACTTCTGGATCTCCAGCAGGTTGGGCATGGGCATGATCTCCTCATGCCGGGCGAAGTTTTTCCGCAGCGTCTTGCCGTAGTACTTGTCCTTGGCCATGTTGTTGTGATCATCTACCTTTCTGTTCCCCCGGGCCGGGCGGCGCGGCCCGGGACGCGCGTCCCGGAAGAATACGATACGCCCGGGACAGTTGATACAAATTAAAAATTTCCTGTTGCGTTCTTTGCAGAAAAATGATATACTGCTGATAGTAGGTGGAGTAGCCTCGAAAACACTATCAGGACATAAGCGATTTATTCTACCATTTTCTGCCCCTCTTGTCAAGGGGTATTTTTTTATGTCTTCCAGCATTTCCGCGGTACCGGCACCCCCGGCGGCACCGGCGCATAGGATAGGAACGGACGCGGGGCGCTCCCCGCGTTCCGCCCAGCGCGGCTGACGAGGCCGCGCCAACGAAATACAGGGAGGAACGTTCCCTATGCGATATAACTGCGATCCCTGCGGCGGCTATCCCAGCTGCTGCGATCCGGAGCCCTGCTGCACGCCCGGTCCTCGCGGGCCCCGCGGGCTGCCCGGCCCCATCGGCCCCCAGGGTCCTGCCGGCCCTGCGGGTCCCACCGGTCCGACTGGTCCTCAGGGTCCTGCCGGCGCCACCGGCGCGACTGGTGCCACGGGCGCCACTGGCGCTGTTGGTCCCATCGGCCCGACCGGACCTCAGGGTCCTGCCGGTCCTGCCGGCGCGACCGGTGCCACGGGCGCAACGGGCGCGACTGGCGCTGTTGGTCCTACCGGCCCGACCGGACCTCAGGGTCCTGCCGGTCCTGCTGGCGCGACCGGTGCCACGGGCGCAACGGGCGCGACTGGTGCTACCGGTCCCACTGGCCCCGTCGGTCCTGCCGGTGCGACTGGTGCCACTGGAGCTGCCGGCCCCGTAGGTCCCACCGGCCCGACCGGACCTCAGGGTCCTGCCGGTCCTGCTGGCGCGACCGGTGCCACGGGCGCAACGGGTGCGACTGGTGCTACCGGTCCTGTTGGTCCCACTGGTGCGACTGGTGCCACCGGCGCGGTTGGCCCCACTGGTCCTGTTGGTCCTGCCGGTGCCACTGGTGCAACCGGTGCTACTGGTGCTGTCGGTCCGACCGGTCCTACTGGCCCTGTCGGCCCTGCCGGTGCGACTGGTGCGACCGGTGCTGTTGGTGCTGTCGGTCCGACCGGTCCCACTGGCCCTGTCGGTCCTGCCGGTGCCACTGGTGCGACCGGTGCTGTTGGTGCTGTCGGACCGACCGGTCCCACTGGCCCTGTCGGCCCCGCCGGTGCAACCGGCGCTACTGGTGCGACCGGTGCTGTTGGTGCTGTCGGACCGACCGGTCCCACTGGCCCTGTCGGTCCTGCTGGTGAAACTGGTGCGACCGGCGCTACTGGTGCCACAGGTGCCACCGGTGCTGTCGGTCCGACCGGTCCCACTGGTCCCGTCGGTCCTGCCGGTGCCACTGGCGCCACTGGCGCTGTCGGTCCGACCGGTCCGACTGGTCCCACCGGCCCTGCCGGTACGGTCACTGCCGCAGCTCCTGTGGCGGATGCCTCACAAGCTACGCTGCTGGACCAGTTCAATCTGCTGCTGGCTAACCTGCGCGCCGCTGGCATCCTCGACACCGCGACCTGACGCCATAAAACAGCGCCGCCCCCGGAATACCGGGGGCGGCGTCCTTTGAAAGGAGAGAACGATGGCTCAATCTCAATATAAGGTATGCGTCTACGCCATTTGCAAGAACGAGGAGCGGTTTGTGGACCGCTGGATGGACTCCATGTCCGAGGCGGACAGGGTGGTGGTGCTGGACACCGGCTCCACCGATGGCACGGTGGAGCGCCTGCGCGGGCGGGGGGCGGAGGTGACGGTGGAGACCATCTCTCCCTGGCGGTTTGACACCGCCCGGAACCGCTCCATGGAGCTGGTGCCGGAGGATACCGACATCTGTGTGTGCACCGATTTGGACGAGGAGTTCCACCCCGGCTGGCGGGAGGCCCTGGAGGCGGCCTGGATGCCTGTGGCCGGACAGGCCCTCTACCGTTACACCTGGAGCTTCAACCCGGACGGCAGCGAGGGCGTGGTGTTCTGGTACGAGAAGATCCACTCCCGCCATGGCTGGCGCTGGACCCATCCGGTCCACGAGATTCTGCAATGGACGGGGGAGGGAGCCCCCGGCCCCAAGGTCACCGCCCGGGGCGTCCAGCTGGACCACCACCCGGACCCGGCCAAGTCCCGGGGCCAATACCTGCCCCTGCTGGAGCTGTCCGTGAAGGAGGACCCCACAGATGACAGGAACCTCCACTACCTGGGCCGGGAGTACATGTTCCACCGCCGGTGGGATGACTGCATCCGCACCCTGCTGCGGCACCTGGCTTTGCCCACGGCCACCTGGCCCCCTGAGCGCTGCGCCTCCATGCGCTATATCGCCCGGGCCTGCGCGGGGAAGGGGGCGTATCAGATCGCCCGGGACTGGTATCTCCGGGCTATAGCCGAGGCGCCATATCTCCGAGAACCCTATATCGATTTGGCAAACCTGCTCTATGAACGGGGAGAGTGGGACGGGGTGCTGTACTTCACCGGCTGTGCCCTGGCCATCCAGGAACGGCCAAACATCTACATCAGCGAGGCCGCCAGCTGGGGAAGTCTGCCCTACGACCTTCGGGCCATCGCGCTCCACCGTACCGGCCGAGTGGCGGAGGCCCTGGAGGCGGCCCGGGCCGCCCTGGCCCTGGAGCCGGGGAATGAGCGGCTGCGGGGAAATGTGGAGCTGCTGGAGCGGGAGGCGGCGGGCTAGAGTGCTCCGTATTTCTTCTAATGGAAGATCAGTATCAAATGAAAAACCGGCGGCCACAGGGTGTGGCCGCCGGAGGCGCAGATCCATCTTTGCCCCGCCCCAGGCATGCCGCCGGCGGTTTGCGGCGCGGGGTGAGATGCTACTTCCCCAAAAAATACTTCTCCGCAAAGGGCACCCGCTCCACCCGGAACTCCCGCCCCTTCAGATACTCCAGAGCCCCGGCATCGGTGGGAAAGTCGAAGCGTAGGTAGTAGCTGTAGAGGGCCTGCCGGGTCTCGCCGTACCTGCGGTTGACCTCGCCCCGGCCGTACTTGCCGTCCCCCAGCAGGGGGTGGCCCGCCCAGGCGAAGGAGGCCCGGATCTGGTGGGTGCGGCCGGTGAGCAGCTCCGCCTCCACCAGGCTGAGAGCGCCTCTGGTCTCCAGGGTGCGGTACAGCGTCACGGCGGACCGTCCGCCCGGCACGGGCTTGCGGTAGACGGAGACCTGGTTTTTATTCCCGTCCTTCAGCAGGAAGCACTCCAGCCTGCCCTCCGGGGGCTTCACGGCCCCAAGCACCACGCACAGATATTTCTTGGTCAGCTCCCTGTCCCGGATCTTGGCGGTGAGAATCCGCAAGGCCTCGGCGTTCTTGGCGGCGATGACGATGCCGCCGGTGTTGCGGTCAATGCGGTTGCAGAGGGCCGGGGCAAAGCTGTTTTCCCCATTGGGGTCCCACTCGCCCCGCTGGTAGAGGTAGGCCTGGATGTGGTGAATGAGGGTGTTGACCTTCTCCGTCTCGTCGGCGTGGACCACCAGGCCGGGCCGCTTGTCCACCAGCAGCAGATTTTCATCCTCGTAGAGGATATCCAGCTGGGGGCGGAACTTGGAGAGGAAGGGGTCCTCCTCGTGGCTCTCGGCGAAGAACTCGTCGTTGATGTAGAGCTGGAGCACGTCCCCCTCCTGGAGGCGCTGGTCCCGCTGGCAGCGCCCGCCGTTGCATTTGATGCGCTTAATCCGGACATACTTCTGCATGAGGCCGGCGGGGAGGAGGGGTACCGCCTTGGCCAGGAAGCGGTCCAGCCGCTGGCCGGCGTCATTTTTTCCGATGGTGAACTCGCGCATAGGGCGCCTCCGGGAGATTTGATAGCCCCATTGTACCAGAGGAGAAAAATTTTGCAAGAAAAAACGGCAAGAAAAGTGAAAAAGTATTTGACAAAACCAGTGATTTCCTCTATAATATCAGTCGTGTCTTTGCGAGGTGTGCCATGCTGTTGAATGTATCAAAGTTCATCAACGCCCCCGGAGAGCGGATGGAGTTCCAGTTTACGATGGATCTGTCCGATGTGGACTTCGGCGGCCTGTATCCCGCGCGGGAGCCGGTGGTGGTAACCGGCGAGGTGCGGAATACGGCGGGGATGCTGACTCTGACCTTCACAGCCGCCACCGTGCTGAAGTCCGTCTGTGACCGCTGTCTGAAGCCTTTCGACAACCCCAAGTCCGTCCGGTGTGAGTACCTGCTGGCGGAGAAGGTGGAGAGTGAGGACAGCGACGACGTGATCGAGCTGGAAAACGGCTGCGTGGACGTGGGCGATCTGGCCCGGACGGCTTTCATCTTCGAGATGGACACAAAGACCCTCTGTTCAGAGGACTGCAAGGGCATTTGCCCTGGCTGCGGCGTCAATCTCAACCAAGGGAAGTGCGTCTGCAAAAAGGAGACGGACCCCCGATTGGCGGTGCTGGCCAAGCTGCTGGACAGGAATTAATTGTGTAAGAAAAATTCAGATATACAGGAGGTGTCAGTATGGCAGTCCCTAAGAGAAAAGTATCCAAGGCGAGACGTGACAAGCGCCGCAGCTCCGTGTGGAAGCTGAAGGCCCCCGGCCTTATCGCCTGCCCCAAGTGCGGCGCCCTGCGCCTGCCCCACCGGATGTGCCCCGAGTGCGGTACCTACAATGGCCGCCAGGTCAAGAGCGCAGCGGAAGAGGATTGATTTTCCATATGGTTTGAGCAAAAAGCGGAGGCTGGGGCCTCCGCTTTTTTGTGCCCTTTTTTACATCCTTTTTTCCCGGGAAAGCGGCGGAGAATGCCCTGCAAAAAATTATGGAAATTTCTTATGGAAACCGCTTGACAATGTCATGCAGATATGATAGTATCTGAGCATGACATTGTCACGTAACTGTGCCGGCATAAATGCATGACATTGTAACGCAAGGAGGAACCCCAATGGAGTATAAGCAGAGATTGACCAACACCGAGTGGGAGGTCTGCGAGTGCCTGTGGGAGCAATCGCCTCTGACCATGACCCAGATTGCCCACCGTCTGACGGAGCGCACCGGCTGGAGCAAGAGCACCGGCGAGACCATGGTGCGGCGGATGGAGGAGAAGGGCATTCTCCGCTGGGAGCAGGGGGCCAAGGCCAAGCTGTACTACGTCACCTTCAAGCGGGAGGACGCCGCCCTGCGGGAAACCAGGGGATTTTTGCAGAAGGTGTTCGGCGGCAGCGTGGGGCTGATGGTCAGCGCCATGGCCGAGGGCGAGGATCTGAGCCGGGAGGAGATTGACCAGCTCTATGCGGCCCTCCGGAAGATTGAGGAGAAGCGCCATGCCTGAGACATATGAATCCCTGGAGGAGGGCGGGCAGTCCTTCGGACGAGGCCCCGCCGGACGGCGGGCGGGACTGGCGATGCTCTGGGCGGTGCTGGTGCTGGGCACGGTCCTTGCCCTGTGCGTGTTTACCGGCGGGACAGAGCCAAAGCAGCCGCCGGACAAAGGGGAGGCGGCTGCGGTGCGCACCCAGTACCCGGCGTCCGCCCCGAAGCGGAACAACATCCCCACAGTGCTGCTGTCGGCGGGGGACAGGGCGGTGCTGCTCAGCGCCCGAGGCCGTGACTGGCGGACAGAGGGCGGCTGGGAACACATGGAGGCTGCCGCCGCAGTGGAGGACAGAGATCTGGCGGTCTTTCTGGTGCAGCCCGGGACCACGGTCCACTTGACCTTCTTCCGGGCCCCCAGTCAGGTGACAGTGCGGGCCTGGAGGACATCGGACAAAAGCGAGTTGACTGAAATAGGCTGTACCGCAATTGATGAACGGGAATATACCTTTACAGTCGTAACAGGGGAGGAAACGGACCTGGTGGTGGAGATTTCCGCCGTTTTTCCCCTGGAGGACGGCGCCGGCGGCGCTGTGAGCTACGCCGTGGCCCTGTTCGGGGAGGACGCGCCCGGCGAACCGCGTCCGGAGGTCGAGACGCCCCGCCTGGGGAGCGTCTGACAGAGTGAGGAGGAGAGCGCATGCTGAACTGGATGATTTCATCGTCCCTGTTGATTCTGTTGGTCCTGGCCCTGCGGGGCATTCTGAAGAACCGCGTCAGTCCCCGGCTGCGCTACGCCCTGTGGCTGCTGGTGCTGCTCCGGCTGCTGGTGCCGGGGAGCCTGGGCCGCACCCACCTCAGCGTTCTCAACGCGGTGGAGCCGGTGCGGGACATGGGCACGGCCTATGTGGGCGATATCGCCTCTGTCCCGGTGCAGATCACCCCGGCGGCGGGGGAAACCGACGGCGCGGACCATATAGTCCACACGCCGCTGCCCCAACAGTCCCAGCAGACCCAGCAGACCCAGCAGTCCCAGCAATCCGGCGGGAGCGGCGTCCAGACCGGCGCCCGGCCCGCGGAGAACAAACCCATTCCCCTGTCGGATCTGCTGCTGGTGATATGGGCACTGGGGGCCGCGGTGACAGCGGCGTCCCTGCTGACGGCCAATGTGCAGTTTTATGTAAACTTAAAGAACCGTCGGATTTTGGTGGGCAAATATCGCGGTGTGCCGGTGTACGCGGCGGGGGACATGGCCTCGCCCTGTCTCGCGGGGCTGCTGCGGCCCGCCATTTACCTCACGCCGGAGGTGCTGGTCTATGAGGCGGCACGCACCCACGTGATGGCCCACGAGTACACCCACTATCGCCAGCTGGACCACGTGTGGACGGCGCTGCGCAGTGTGTGCCTGGTGCTCCACTGGTACAACCCTCTGGTATGGGCGGCGGCGGCCGTCAGCCGCCAGGACGGGGAACTGAGCTGTGACGCCGGGGCGGTGAAGCTCCTGGGGGAGCAGGCCCGGGCGGCCTACGGCCGCACCCTGGTGTCCCTGGTGACCCATGTGACGGCGCCCTCGGATCTGATGCGGTGCGCCACCACTATGACCGGCAAAAAGTCCGCCCTGAAGGAGCGGGTGGCCCTGCTGGTGAAAAATCCCCGGACCACGGCCCTGACCATGTGCCTCACCGTATTGGTGGCGGCTCTCTTCGCCCTCGGCGCCTTTACGGGGGCGGCGGAGGCCAGCAAGACAGATGACGGCGGCAGCGGCGGTGCGGCTGCGCCCACCGCGCCGGAGTACGGCTTCACCACCATGAGCAGGCGGGAGGACTTCACGGACGAGGACGGCACGCCGCTGACCTACTGCGAGCTGGAGCTCCCCAAGCTCTATGTGAAAAATGAGGACGCGCTGGCGGAGGCAGATCTGTCCGCGGCCCGGCAGGTTGTGCAGGCCTTCAACCGGGAGATGGAGCGGCGGATGGAGGCCCACAGGGCTGCGGCCAAGGGGTACCTCCGATACGCCGAGGACGACAGAGCCAACGGCCTGGACGCCGGCCTGCCCTACTATGTGACGGTGTCCTCCAGCGTGAATGTGCAGGGACAGATCGTCAGCGTGTTCCTGCTGATCGGGGACAACTCCGGCGGCGCCCACCCCAACTACGGCTATGGCAGCGCCCTCTTTGATTTGAGCGCCGGGGAGTTTATCGATGCCGGCAGCCTGGGGGAGGATGCGGGGACCTTCCGGGACGGCGTGGCGGAGGTGCTCACCGCCTACGCGGAAAAGAATCTCGACGAGAACTTCCAGACCGAGGCCTTTGAGGACTGGCGGGACGCGGTGCGGGATTGGCCCAACACCGGCGCGGCCCGCTTCGACGAGAAGGGCCTGTGGGTGACCTTTGACCCCTACGTCCTGGGGCCCTACGCCATGGGCGGGGTGGAGCTGTTCGCCGGGTATGAGGACATCCGGGATCTGCTGGGCCAGAGCGGCCTGGAGAAGCTGGGCATCTCCGGGACCCAAGGGACCGGCGCCGGGGTGGACCTGGACGGCGACGTGAGCGGCGCCCTGGCGGGCGACAGCGGCGTGACACCGGCGGACCGGGTCCGGGGCATGATGGAGGACCTGGAGGCCGGGGAGAACATGCGGCTGCTTCTGTATCTGGAGAACGCGGACGGACATCGGGGCGTCACCTACGGCGAGTTCTGGCTGGACGGAAAGACCGGCGGAGTGGAGATGGCGAAGCAGCTGGCGGCGGATATGGCCAGATGCACCTGGGAGAAACAGACCTATGTGCCGGCGGAAGGCATTCTGGACGGCCTGACGCTGTGGATTGTGAACCCGGTGCTTCACGACCTGTACATGAACGAGTATGGGTATGTGTATTTCTACGACCAGGAGATCGGCCAGCGCGTCTACTATCTGGCGCGGCTGCCGGAGGATTTGGCGGGGCAGTATGAATCGGCCTTTGACCTCTTCCGCCGGATCTACGACTGGAACGCCCCGGCGGCGGGCCAGGACGCCGCGCCCCAGAACAGCCGGGCGGACATGCTGGAGATGTACACCTATATCCTGGAGTGGGCTTTCTCCGGGGAGCAGAGCCGCAACGAGGAAATTAACTACTATGACCCCGCCCAGACGGACCCGGATGAGATCGCCAGGAACAGCTTCGCGGTGTTGGACGTGGACGGCGACGGGAAGGACGAACTCATCATCAACTACAACAACACCTCCATGGCTGGGATGAACGTGACCGTGTATGGCTACGACCCGTCCACCGGCCGGATCTATCGGGAACTGCGGGATTTCTCCGCCGCGGGGTTCTATGACAACGGCTACGCGGCGGTGGATCTCTCCCACAACCACGGGCGCAACGCCATGAGGGGAGACTGGTGGCCCTATCATCTGTGGTGCTATGAGCCGGAGAGCGACAGCTATCTCCCGGCGGCCATCGTGGACTCCTGGGACCGGGCGCAGAGGGACGAGTATGACGGAGAGCAGTTCCCCACGGCGGCGGACAGGGACGGCGACGGCATAG
>CANRHK010000050.1 GCA_947630395.1 uncultured Oscillospiraceae bacterium | reverse complement strand
AGCCGGGGCGGCAACCCCGCCGACGGCCGGAAGGTGAAGGGCGCCACCATCCACTGGGTGGACGCCGCCACCGCCGTGGACGCGGAGATCCGGCTGTACGACAACCTGTTCGACGATCCGGAGCCCGACGCGGCGGGGAAGGACTTCCTCCAGTGCCTGAACCCCCACTCCCTGGAGGTGCTGCCCCACGCCAAGGTGGAGGCGGGCTTGGAGAGCGCCGTGCCGTCCGACCGCTTCCAGTTCATGCGCCAGGGTTACTTCTGTCCGGACAAGGACAGCACCCCTGACCACCCGGTATTCAACCGCAGCGTGTCCTTGAAGGACAGCTTCAAGTTCTGAGAGAATTGCAACAAGAGGGAAGCGCCGCCCGCTGGGCGGCGCTTCCCGGCATGATGGGCGGTGTTTTTGAAAAGTTTGCCTGGGCGTCTGTAAAAATTTCCCGTCCGCCTATGGAAACCGGGACGAAAAAGGTATATACTATATGAGATAAAATCTGCAAAGGGAGGCCAAGCCCATGACGCGGCAGCAGCTCCTTCCCGGTGTCTATCTCACCTATCTCCCCTCGGAAAAATTCAAAACCAGCATTCTCAGCGCCCAAATGGTGGTCCCCCTCCGCAGGGAGACCGCCGCCCTCAGCGCCCTGCTGGTGAACGTCCTCAGCCGGGGCACCAGCCACTGCCCGGACATGGCCGCCTTGAACCGGCGGTTAGATCTGCTCTACGGCGCCCAGCTGGACCCCACGGTGCGGAAGAAGGGGGAGAACCAGGTCTTCGGCTTCACCGCCAGCTGCGTGGAGGACCGGTTCCTGCCGGCGGGGGAGCGGCTGCTGGAGCCCATGGCGGATCTGCTGGGGGATCTGTTCTGCCGCCCGGCCACCCGGAACGGACGGCTGGATTGGGACTTCGTGTCCAGTGAGAGGGACAATCTGGCGGACCTGATCCGCGGCGATATCAACGACAAGGAGATCTACGCCAGCCTCCGGCTCTTGGAGGAGATGTGCGCCGGGGAGCCCTACGGCGTCCGCCGCATGGGCAGCGCCGGGGATGTGGAGAAAATCTCCCTCCAGCGGCTGGATCGGTACTACCGGGAGGTGCTGGCCAGGGCGCGGCTGGAGCTCTTCTACTGCGGCAGCGCCCGGCTGGAGCGGGTGCGGGGCGCCCTGGAGCGTGCCTTTGCCGCCATGCCCCGGCAGGGGGAGATTCCCCTGTTTCCCGTCCTCCGCCGGGAGGCGCCGGAGACGCCACGGGTGGTGGTGGAGGAGATGGACGTGGGCCAGGGGAAGCTCTGCGTGGGCTTCCGGGCGGCCAGCGGGGACGCCCCGGCTATGCGCCTGGTAAACGCCATGTTCGGCGGGGTGGTCAGCTCCCGCCTCTTTACCCAGGTCCGGGAGAAGCTGTCCCTCTGCTACTATGCCGACAGCGTCTACCACCTGCGAAAGGGCATTGTCACCGTCTCCGCGGGCATTGACGCGGAACACTACCAGCGCACCCTGGACGAGATTCTCCGGCAGTTGGACGCCATCGCCAGTGGGGAGTGGGAGGACTGGGAGCTGGAGAGCGCCCAGAATATTCTCCGCAGCAATCTCAGGAGCATGACCGACTCTGCCCGGGCCATGGAGGACTTCTGCGTGGGCCAGGCCGCCGTGGGCGGCGTCCAGACCCCGGAGGACATCGCCCGGGAGCTGGAGGGCGTCACCAGGGAGCGGATTATGGCCGCCGCCCGAAGTGTCCGGCCGGACACCATCTATTTCCTCAGAGGAAGGGGGGAGCGGCTATGAGAGAGACGGAGTACCCCCGGCTGGGGGAGCGGGTCTGGCGGGAGACACTTCCCAACGGCCTGGAGGTGATCGTGGTCCGCAAGCCCTACCACGTGCGGAAATACGCCTTTTTCGCCGCCCGCTACGGCGGCATGGATCTGCGCTTTCAGCTGGAGGGGCGGCGGCGGGTCACCCCCGCCGGTGTGGCCCACTATCTGGAGCACAAGCTCTTTGAGTCCCAGGACGGCAACCTGATGCAGGAGATGGGCCGCAGCGGCGTGGACCCCAACGCTTTCACCGCGGAGGACATGACCGCCTACTACTTCTCCTGCACCGACGGTTTTTACCGCCACCTGGGGGAGCTGCTGCGCTTTGTCACCGCCCCCTATTTCACCCGGGAGAGCGTGGAGAGGGAGCGGGGCATCATCGCCCAGGAGATCCGCATGACGGAGGACGACCCGGAGTGGCGGGCCTATGAGGGCATGATGCGCTGCCTTTACGGGGACGGCCCGGCGGCCCTGCCGGTGGTGGGCACGGTGGAGAGCATCCAGTCCATCACGCCCCAGCTGCTCTACGACTGCCACCGGGCCTTCTACACCCCGGCCAACATGGTGCTGGTGTGCGTGGGCGACGTGGAGCCGGACCGGGCGGCGGAGATCGCCATGGAGATTCTTCCGGCGGAGAGCGGCCCCGTCCCGGCGCGGGAGGTTGAAAAGCAGAACGGCTTTATACCCCTTCGGCGGGAGGCAATGCTGGAGATGGAGGTCTCCATGCCCCAGTTTATGGCCGGATTCAAGTGCCCCGCCCATCTCACGGGGGAGACGCTGCTGCGGGAGGGCATGATCGGCGATCTGGCCTGCGACGCCCTTTTCGGGGAGAGCAGCCCCCTCTACACCCAGCTCTACGGCCAGGGGCTCATCAACAGCAGCCTGGGGGGCGGCTTCGACCAGCTGCCCGGCGCCTGCCAGCTCTATGTGGGCGGCGACGCCCGGGAGCCCCGGCGGGTGCTGGACGAGATCCTGGCGGAGGCCCGGCGCCTGGGGGAGCAGGGCATCCCGGAGGACTTTTTCCGGCAGATCCGCCGCGCGGCCTACGGCGGCATGCTCCGGGGGCTCAACTCCTTTGAGGGCATCGCCGGGAGCTTGGCCGAGGGCCGCTTTGACGGCTACGACTATTTCCGCTTCCCGGAGATCTTTGGGACCGTCACAAAGCAGGACGTGGAGGCGTTTCTGCGGGAGCACATCACGCCGGAACACGCGGCGATATCCCTCGTCGTCCCCCCGCCAAGGGGCGCGGCGGAAGTTTAAGGAGGAATCACGCAATGCAAGCAAGAACCGACATGCCCATCAGCTTTCCGGGCCTCTTTGGAGACTGGGAGTTCAACCCGTCCCCCAAGGCTCTCGACATCGGCAACGGCATCTACTGGTACGGTGTCATCATCTGCGCGGGGCTGATCCTGGCGGTGCTGTTCTGCGCCCACAAGGCCAAGGAGTACGGCCTCAAGGAGGACGACGTCTATGATCTGATGATCTGGGAGATCCCCCTGTGCATCATCGGGCTCAGGGTGTACTACGTGGTCTTCTATCTGGATCAGTTCCGGAAGGTGGACGGCAGCCTGGACTGGGGGAAGATGATCCGTATCTGGGACGGGGGCCTGGCCATCTACGGCGCCATCATCACCTCGGCCATTGTCCTGTTCTTCTTCACCCGCAAGAGGAAGATCCCCTTCGGGGCCTTCGGGGACCTGGGGGTTATCGGCCTGCTCATCGGCCAGGCGGTGGGCCGCTGGGGCAACTTCATGAACCGGGAGGCCTTCGGCACCGAGACCACCCTGCCCTGGCGAATGCGGCTGTGGACCTCCGCCACCGAGTATATCGAGGTCCACCCCACCTTCCTCTATGAGAGTTTGTGGAACCTGCTGGGCCTGCTGCTGATTTTGTTTGTGGTCTCCAAGGCCCGGACCTTCGACGGGGAGAGCACCTGCTTCTACTTCATCTGGTACGGCATCGGCCGGTCGGTCATTGAGGGGCTGCGCACCGACAGCCTCTACCTCTTCGGCTGGAAGCTGTTCGGCCAGCCCATCCGGGTCAGCCAGGTGCTGAGCCTGCTGCTGGCAGGGGGGGCCTTTGTGGTCCTCATTGTCAACAAGCGTCGCCACCCCAGCGGCAGGGAGGCGCTGTACGTCACCCGAAAGGAGGCCATGGAGGCGGCGTCTGCGGCCGCCGAGGCGCCTGTGGAAGCCGTGGAGCCAACGGATCTGGAGGAGACGGCCGCGGACGCGGGAACAGAGGAGCAGCGGGAGAGCTCTGCGGAGGTCCGGGAGACGGAACCATCCCCGGAGAGCGCCGGAGAAGCGCGGGAGGACAGAGACATTGGGTGAAAAGGGAATTCTCTACGGCGTGGGCGTGGGCCCCGGCGACCCGGAGCTGCTGACGCTGAAAGCGAGGCGGATCCTCTCCAAGGCGGACGTGCTGGCCATTCCGGAGAGGGGGGCGGGGGAACACACCGCCCTGGCCATCATCGGCGATCTGGCGGAGGGAAAGGAGCGGCTCTACTGCTCCACCCCCATGATCCGGGACAGGGCGCGGCTGGCGGCGGCCCACGACAAAGTCGCTTCCGACGTGGCCGGCCTGCTGGAACAGGGAAAGACGGTGGCCTTTATCACCCTGGGCGACCCGGCGGTCTATTCCACCTATATGTATATCCACAGGCGGGTGGCGGCCATGGGCTATGAGGCCCGGGTGGTACCCGGGGTGACATCCTTCTGCGCGGCGGCGGCGGAGCTGGGCCGGCCGCTGTGCGAGGGCAGTGAGCGGCTGCTGATTGTCCCCGCCTCCCACAAGGACGTGTCCGACTGCATGGCGGTGGATGCCAACCTGGTGTTCATGAAGGCGGGGAAGGAGCTGGGCAGGCTGCGGGAGAAGCTGGAGGAGGCGGATCTCCTGGAGAGCGCCTCCCTGGTGGAGAACTGCGGCATGGAGGATGAGCGAATCTATCCCGGCTTTGCCGGCGCCCCGGAGGACAGCGGCTACTTCTCTGTAGTGCTGGTCCGGCGAAAGAAACATTGAGAGACAGCGGAGGGCCGGCGGCTTCTGCCGCCGGCCTCTTTATGCCCGAAAAGCTATTTCCAGATGGCCGCGATGCCCGCGTCGTGAAACTGCTTGAGGAGCAGCATCAGCACGGGGAACAGCAGCATCCCGCCGACGCCCAGAAAGTGGAAGCCCAAGTACATGGCCAACAGGGCGGTGATGGGGGGCAGATCCGCCTGCCCTGCCAGCAGCCGGGGCTCCAGCAAGGAGTGGACCAGCACCGCCACGGCGTACAGCGCCAGCAGGGCCACCCCCCGGCCTGTGCTCCCGGCCACCAGGCACCCCAGGGCCCAGGGGATCAGCACTGTCCCCGTTCCCAGCACCGGCAGGGCGTCCACCACCGCCGTGAACACCGCAGCCAGGAGAGCGTAGTCCAGCCCCATCCACAGGAAGCCCCCCAGTAGAATGACGAATGTGGTGAGAATCAGCAGCAGCTGGGCTCTGAGCCACTTGCGCACCGTGGAGCGGAAGCACACCACCGAGTCCCGGCACTTCTCCTGCCAGGAGGGGGGCAGCTGCCGCTTCAGAAAGGACAGGATGGAGGGGTAGCTGAGGCTGGTGAAGTACACCGCCAGCACGGTGGTGACGAGAAAGAGGCCCACGTCCGGCAGGGCGGAGAGGAGGGAGGATGCCGCCCCCATGAGCCGTCCTCCCACATCCGCCGCCAGGGACGGCCCCCGCTCCATCAGCAACTGGGCCAGGGCGTCCAGGGCTGAGCGGAGAAAAGCGGGGCTGGCGGCGTACCAGGCCCCAATCCGGTCCAGAAGGCCGTTCCAGGCGGCGGGGAAGCCCGCAATGGCCCCCGGCAGGCGCTCTGACCAGGCCCGCAGCTCCGCCCCCAGCCGCACCAGGAGAAACCCCAGTCCCGCTCCCGCCACCAGCAGCATCCCCGTGGTCACAAGCCCCGCGGCAAAGCTCCGCCGCACCCCCAGCCACCGCCGCACCCGCTCCACCAGCGGCTCCACCATGGCGCTGAGGGCCAGGGCCAGCAGGAAGGGCAGCAACGGCGCCAGCAGCCAGCGGAAAAACACCACCGCCCCCGCCAGCCAGAGGAGGGCAGTGATTGTCCTCTGTAAAAAGACACTTAATTGCGACATATAGACAAAATGCACCTCTTTTTTTGCGGTAGGGAGAGAAAGTTTGTACAGTTTTTTCCCCGGCCCGCAGTTGTAAATTGCGGGGGCCTGTGGTAAAATAGCACAGATTGAAGACATGTGACCGTAGGAGGAACACAGAATATGGGGGCGAAGACCAAGTATTATATTGTGGCCGCCGAGGCCCTGCCGGAGATCTACATCAAGGTGGTGGAGGCCAAGCGGCGGCTCCAGACCGGTGAGGCGGACACCGTGGGCGAGGCCACGCGGCAGGTTGGCATCAGCCGCAGCGCGTTCTACAAGTACAAGGACGCGGTGCAGCCCTTCAACAACATGAAGGTGGGGCGCATCATCACCTTCTACGCCATGCTGAAGGACAACCCCGGCGTGCTCAGCAGCGTCCTGTCTATTTTTGCCGGGAGCGGCGCGAATATACTGACTATCAACCAGTCCATCCCCACCAACGGCTGCGCGGCGGTGACCATCTCCGCGGAAACCAGCGACATGCAGATCTCCCTGGAGGAGCTGGTGTCCACGGCGGCGGGCGCCGACGGGGTCATCAGATTTGAAATTCTGGCCGGCTGATCCGGCCTTTTACAGAAAAAGAAAAGAAGGAGAGACGATATGGCAAGCTTTGCGATTATGGGATTTGGCACGGTGGGCGGCGGCGTGGCGGAGGTCCTCCGCAGGAACGGTGCTTCCATCGCCGAGAAGCTGGGGGAACCCCTCGAGCTGAAATATATTCTGGACGTGCGGGATTTATCCGGCACACCCTACGCGGACATTGCGGTGAAGGACTTCTCCGTGCTGGAGAACGACCCGGATTTGGACGTGGTGGTGGAGACCATCGGCGGGGTCAGGGTGGCCCTGGACTTCACCCGGCGGGCCCTGCTGGCCGGGAAGCATGTGGTGACCTCCAACAAGGAACTGGTGGCCACCCACGGCAAAGAACTGCTGGCCATCGCCAGGGAGAAGAACGTCAACTACCTCTTTGAGGCCAGCGTGGGCGGCGGCATCCCCCTGCTGCGGCCCCTGTACCAGTGCCTGGCGGGGAACCGGATTGAGGAAATCGTGGGCATCCTCAACGGCACCACCAACTATATCCTCACCCGCATGGTCCGGGAGAATGTACCCTTTGAGGAGGCCCTGAAGGAGGCCCAGGCCAAGGGCTACGCCGAGGCCAACCCTGCCGCCGACGTGGAGGGCCTGGACGCGGGGCGGAAGATCTGCATCCTCTCCGATCTGGCCTGGGGGAAGGAGGTCCGCCCGGAGGACATCTCCATGCGGGGCATCTCCGGCCTCGATCTGAAGGACGTGGACATCGCCCACGCCGCCGGCTACCGGGTGAAGCTGCTGGGCCGGGCGCTGAAGTGCGCCGATGGCCGCCAGACCGCCTATGTGGCCCCCCATCTGGTGCCGGACGGCAGCCCCCTGGCCGGAGTGGACGGCGTGTTCAACGGCATTATGATCCGGGGCAACGCCGTGGGCGACGTGATGTTCTACGGCCGGGGCGCCGGGGACCTGCCCACCGCCTCCGCCGTCATGGGCGACATTATGGACGCCCTGGCCCACCGGGCCAAGCGCCGGAATCTGGGCTGGAGCGAGCCGGCGGCGCTCATCGACAGGGAGAAGGAGTTGTCCGTGCGCTGGTACTTCCGGGGCGGCGAGGCGCCGGATGGCGGAGAGCGCCTGGAGGGCGGCGCGTCCATCGCCGGGCCTATGTCCGAGTGCGAGGCCAAAGCCCTGGCGGAAAAGCTGGGCGCGGCGGCGCTTCTGCCTGTCCTGCAATAACCAAAGGGCCGGAGGCAAACTATAATATAGAGTATCCGATAACATCCAGAGAAGGGAAGAACCCATATGAAACTCATTGTACAGAAATTCGGCGGCAGCTCCGTCCGGGACGCCCAGCGCATTCGGAACGTGGCAGAGATTATCGCCGATACCTATAAGGCGGGGAACAAGGTGCTGGTGGTCCTGTCCGCCCAGGGCGACACCACCGACGACCTGATTGAAAAGGCCCAGGAGATCAACCCCCGGGCCTCCAAGCGGGAGATGGATATGCTCCTGAGCACCGGCGAGCAGATCTCCATCGCCCTGTGCGCCATGGCGCTGGAGGGCATGGGCCTGCCGGTGGTGAGCCTGTGCGCGTGGCAGGTGGGCATCCACACCACCGCCGTCCACTCCGACGCCCGCATCACCAAGATTGAGGCCGAGCGCATCCAGCGGGAGCTGGACAAGAACAAGATTGTTCTGGTGGCCGGCTTCCAGGGCGTGGACCGCAACGGCGACGTCACCACCCTGGGCCGGGGCGGTTCCGACACCAGCGCCGTGGCGCTGGCCGCGGCTTTCCGGGCGGATCTGTGTCAGATTTTCACCGATGTGGACGGCGTGTATACCACCGACCCCCGCATCGTTCCCGACGCGAAGAAACTTCCGGCAATCACCTATGACGAGATGCTGGAGCTGGCCAGTCAGGGAGCTCAGGTTCTGCACAACCGCAGCGTGGAGCTGGCGAAAAAATATCATGTGGACATGGAAGTTGTGTCCAGCCTGGAGAGAAAGCCGGGCACAAAGGTCAAGGAGGTTGTCAATATGGAGAAGACCAATATCGCCGGTGTGGCGAAGGATACCAGTATTGCCCGTATCGCGGTGGTGGGCCTGGCCCACAACCCCGGCGTAGCGTTCCGCGTGTTCGATCTGCTGGGGAAGGCCCACATCAATGTGGACGCCATCATCCAGTCCATCGGCCGGGAGTCCAGCAAGGATATCAGCTTTACATTGCCTCGGGCGGATGTGGAGGAGGCCGTGAAGGTCCTGGAGAACAACAAGAGTGTGCTGCGCTTTGACCATGTTACCGTGGAGGACAAGATTGCCAAGGTATCCATCGTAGGCGCCGGGATGATGACCACGCCGGGCGTGGCCGCCAAGATGTTTGAGGCCCTCTATGATGCGAATATTAACATTCAGATGATCAATACCAGTGAGATTCGGGTCTCCGTACTGATTGACGAGGAGAACGCCACCGCCGCCGTGCGGGCTGTCCATGAGAAGTTCTTTGGCGGAGAGGATTGATTTTCTCACATTGGGTGCCGGGGGGCTTCCAGCCCCTCGGTACTCTTTTTGTCGCTTTAGCATGAAAAACCCCCTGGTTCTACCAGGGGTGGATAAAAAGTCTTGGCAAATAAAACACCCATGGTTTTGCCCCCTTTTTGTTTTATAAAGAGTAACAATAGAGTAACAATAGCATGATTTTACTATATATTTTTTAGAAAAATACAAAGCAAAAAAGTGACAGAAAACGCATTGATTTGCGCGTTTTCTGTCACTTTTGGTCCGAGTGACTGGATTCGAACCAGCGGCCTCTTGAACCCCATTCAAGCGCGATACCAAACTTCGCCACACCCGGATGGACCATCTTGTCTGCTGCCCTCATGTCAGCCTAGATAGAATACCACACTCCCCGGAGATTTGCAAGAGCTTTTTACAAATTTTTTGAAAAATTTTTGCCGCCCCTCAGCCGCGCGCCAGGGCTGACACGGCCTCCACGGCGGCGTCCACCTCCGCCGCGGTGCTGTACCAGCCCAGGCTGAAGCGCACCGTGCCCTGGGGGAAGGTGGCCAGCGTCTTGTGGGCCGCCGGGGCGCAGTGGAGGCCGCAGCGGGTCAGAATCCCGTAGTCCTGCTCCAGGCGGAAGGCGGCCTCCGCGTTGTCCATGGTCCGGAAGTCCACCGACACCACGCCCACCCGGTTCTCCGTCTCCCAGGGTCCTGCCAGTCGGATACTCTCTATCCCCCGCAGGCCCGACAGAAAACGGGCGGTCAGCGCCGTCTCGTGCCGCCGCAGCGTCTCCACGCCGGTGGACAGGAGGAAGTCCACCGCCGCGGACAGACCGTAAATGCCCGGTAGGTTGGGTGTACCGGACTCGAATTTGTCCGGCAGGTAGTCCGGCTGGACCTCCAGATCCGAGGCGCTGCCGGTGCCGCCCGCCAGGATAGGGGACAGCTCCCTGGCAAACTCCGGGCGCAGCAGCAGAGCCCCTATGCCGGAGGGGCCCATGAGGCCCTTGTGTCCCGGCACGGACAGGGCGGAGAGCCCCCAGCCGTCAAAGTCGATGGGCCAGTGGCCGGCGGTCTGGGCGGCGTCCATGGCGAAGGGAACGCCATATTCTTTGCAGATTTTTCCCACCGCCGCCGCGTCCTGGACCGCGCCGCCCACATTGGAGGCGTGGGCAATCAGCACCAGCCGGGTATTGGGCCGGAGCAGGGAGGGGATGGACGATATATCCAGGCGTCCGTCGGAGTCACAGGGAATGCGCTCAAAGGCGGCGCCCCGGGCCGCCAGGGCCTGGAGGGGGCGCATGACGGCGTTGTGCTCCACAGAGCTGACCAGGCAGTGGTCCCCGGGCCTCAGCCAGCCCCGCAGCAGCATGTTGAGCCCCACGGTGTTGCCGCCGGTGAGGATGCAGCAGGTGGGATCACTGTGATGGAACAAGCGGCACAGGCCCTCCCGGAGGGAGAGGGCGGTCATTCCCGTCTCCTGGGCGCTGGCGTAGACGCCCCGGTTGATGGACGCGCCCACCTCCGTCATATAGCGCAGCACGGCCTCCGCCACGGCGGGGGGCTTGGGAAACGAGGTGGCGGCGTTGTCCAGGTAGATGGGCGGCATGGCGGGACCTCCTTTTGCCTGATATTTTTCTCTAGTATACCACAAGTGTCGCCGGAGGACCAGTGGGGAGTTTATACAAAAGAAACGTGATATTTTTGTAAGAACAACGATTGAAAATTTCTCCAGGAGCTGGTATGATAGATACGCCGGAAAAACCGGCGGCGTTTGCGGAAGGGGCAGGAAATCCGCGGGCGCCTTTCTGGTTTTTCGGATATGACAGAAGAGAGGAGAAATGAGTATGGAAAAAGAGAGCTTTCTGAAACGCTACGGGCTGCTGGTGATCACCGGCCTTGTAGTGGGCGCGGCGGCGGTGCTGCTGACCGCCTTTGGCAACCCGGCCAACATGGGCTTCTGCATCGCCTGCTTTTTGCGGGATATCGCGGGGGCGCTGAACCTCCAGCGGGCCGGCTTTGACGCGGAGCAGGGCGCCGGCATCGTCCAGTATGTCCGGCCGGAGATCATCGGCCTGGTGCTGGGGTCCACCGCCGTCGCCTTCGCCAAGAAGGAGTTCCGTCCCAAGGGGGGGTCGTCCCCCATGACCCGCTTCATCGTGGCGGTGTTTGTGATGATTGGCGCGCTGGTATTTTTGGGCTGCCCCCTGCGGATGGTCATCCGCATCGGCGGCGGCGATCTGAACGCCGTGGTGGGACTGGCGGGCTTTGCCTGCGGCATCCTCATCGGTATTGCGTTTCTGAAAAACGGATTCAGCCTCCGCCGGGCCTACAGGCAGTCCATGGCCGAGGGCCTCATCTTTCCGGGCCTGATGGCGGTGCTGCTGGTGCTGTCCCTGACCATGTCCGACCTGTTTCTGTCCAGCAAGAGCGGCCCCGGCTCCATGCGGGCCCCCGTACTGCTGGCGCTGGCGGCGGCGCTGGTGGTGGGCGTACTGGCCCAGCGCAGCCGCCTGTGCATGGTGGGCGGCATCCGGGACGCGGTGCTGTTCAGGGACTTTCGCCTGCTCTCCGCCTTCGCCGCCATTCTTGTGGCGGTGTTTGTGGGGAATCTGGCCCTGAACAAATTCAACCTGGGCTTTGCCGGGCAGCCCATCGCCCACAGCGAGTGGCTGTGGAACCTGCTGGGCATGGTGCTGGTGGGCTGGGGTTCCGTGCTCTTGGGCGGCTGTCCGCTGCGGCAGCTGATTCTGGCCGGCGAGGGCAACACCGACTCCGCCGTCACCGTCACCGGCTACATCGTGGGCGCGGCCATTGCCCACAACTTCGGTCTGGCGTCCTCCGCCACCGGCATTGGCACCGGCCCGGTGGCCCTGGCCGTGGTGGGGGGATTCGTGGTCCTGGCGGTCATCTCCGCCGTAAATCTACAGAAATTGGAGGGATAAGAGATGGTAGACGCCCGTGGATATTCCTGCCCCACCCCCGTCATCATGGTCCAGAAGGCCGTGAAGAACGGCAGTCCCAAGAAGCTGGAGGTGGCGGTGGACAACCAGTGCTCCGTGGAGAACGTGAAGCGCTTCGCCCGGAACGCCGGATACCAGGTCCAGCTGTCCGACTTTGAGGGGGACTTCAAGCTGACCCTGACCAAGTGATGGAGACGTACATCGCCACCTTTCACACCCACCTGTCCGCCCTCCGCAGCTGCAATGCCCTGAAAAAGGCCGGCTGCGGCGGGGCGCGGCTGGCCCCGGTGCCCCGGGTCCTCAGCTCCTCCTGCGGCACCTGCGTGCTGTACCAGGGGGAGGACCCCCTGCTGCCCCGCCTGGACGCCGACATGGAGGCGGTCTACCGGCGGACGGGAGAGGGGTACGAGGAAGTATACCGAAGTGAGGAATAGAGAAGAGGCGCTGTGCCGTTCGGCACAGCGTCTCTGTCAGCCGGGGAAAAATACGCGCACCGCCAATGCGGCGGCCATGAAGCCAACCAGATCCGCCGTTAGGGCGGCGGGAATGGCGTAGCGGGTCCTCCGGATGCCCGCCGCGCCGAAGTAGACGGCGACGGTGTAGAAGGTGGTCTCCGTGCTGCCCAGCATCACCGCCGCCACCCGGCCCACATAGGAGTCCGGGCCGTATGCGGCCATCAGCTCGCTGCCCACAGCCAGGGCGCCGCTGCCGCTGACGGGGCGGATGAGCAGCAGGGCCGCCGTCTCCGGCGGGATGCCCAGCCGGGCCAGCACCGGCGACAGCAGCCGTCCCACCAGATCCATGAGCCCCGAGGCCCGCAGCATATACACCGCTGTCAGCAGCCCCACCAGGGACGGAAGAATGCGCAGCAGGACGGTGA
>CANRHK010000049.1 GCA_947630395.1 uncultured Oscillospiraceae bacterium | reverse complement strand
CCGACCTGCACCTGAACCTGTGGGAAAAGGTCCACGACGGCGCGCTGTACGCCGACCAGGGCACCATCGCCGGGTGCGCGGGCGGAAATTACTCCAACATCATGGAGGCCGCCTATCTGCTGGACGGCAAGAGCACCGGCACCGGCGAGTTCGCCCTGGGTGTGTATCCCAGCAGTCAGGCCGTCATGTTGGATCTGGTCCGCAAGGGCGCCATTGAGAAGCTGATCGCCGCCGGCGCTACCATCCGCACCGCTTTCTGCGGCCCCTGCTTCGGTGCGGGCGACACCCCCGCCCACGGCGGCCTGTCCGTGCGGCACACCACCCGGAACTTCCCCAACCGCGAGGGCTCCAAGCCCGGCAACGGCCAGATTGCCAGCGTGGCCCTGATGGACGCCCGGTCCATCGCCGCCACCGCCGCCAATGGCGGACGCATCACCGCCGCCGACGAGCTGGGCTACGAGTACACCTGCCCCGCTTTCCACTACGACCCCACCGCCTACGAGCACCGGGTGTACCAGGGCTTCGGCAAGGGCGACCTGAAGGAAACTTTGGTCTGCGGCCCCAACATCAAGGATTGGCCGGAGCTGCCGCCCCTGAACGAGCATATGCTCCTGCGGGTCTGCGCCTACATCACCGACCCCGTCACCACCACCGACGAGCTGATCCCCTCCGGCGAGACCGGCTCCTTCCGCTCCAACCCCATGGGTCTGGCGGAGTTCACCCTGTCCCGCCGCGTCCCCGAGTACGTGGGCAAGGCCAAGGCCGTCATGGCCAACGAGAAGGCCCGCAAGGCCGGTGCGTGCCCGGACGAAGTTGCGAAGGTCCTGGCCCAGGTCAAGACCATCCCCGGCTGTGAGGACGTGAAGGACGGGGACGTGGACCTCTCCAGCACCATCTACGCCGTGAAGCCCGGCGACGGCTCCGCCCGTGAGCAAGCGGCCTCCTGCCAGCGCGTGCTGCTGGGCGGCGCCAACATCGTCAAGGAGTACGCTACCAAGCGTTACCGCTCCAACCTCATCAACTGGGGCATGGTGCCCTTTCACATTGAGGGCGAGCCCGACTTCCAGGACGACGACTACATCTTCGTGCCCAACGTCCGCGCGGCCCTGGACGGCGACATGAGCAGCATCCCCGCCTACGTCGTGGGCGAGACCGTGCGGCCCCTGAAGCTCTCCATCCAGCCCCTCACCGACGAGGAGAAGGAGATCATCCGCTGCGGCAGCCTGATTAACTACAACCGCAAGCTGAAAGAGGCCAAATAATAAGGAGGTTCCAACAATGAACAACACCATCCGTATGCCCGTCACCATCATGCGGGGCGGCACCAGTAAGGGCGTGTACCTTCTGGAGACCGATCTGCCCGAGGACAAGGACGCCTGGGAGCCCCTGCTGCTGCGGCTCATGGGTAGCCCGGACAAGAAGCAGATCGACGGCCTGGGCGGCTCCCAGTCCGTCACCAGCAAGGTAGCCATCGTGAAGAAGTCCGACCGGCCCGATGCCGACGTGGACTACACCTTTGCCCAGGTGTCCGTGGATAAGCCCCTGGTCAGCTACAAGGGCAACTGCGGCAACATCTCCTCCGGCGTGGGCCCCTTCGCCATCGAGAAGGGCCTGGTGGAGGCCAAGGACGGCCAGACCAGCGTCCGCATCTTCAACACCAACACCGGCAAGATCATCATTTCCGACGTGCAGACCCCCGGCGGGGAGGTGGCCTACGAGGGCGGCTTTGCCATCGCCGGCGTGCCCGGCACCGCCTCCCCCATCCGGCTGAAGTTCGTCCAGCCCGCCGGCACCCTGGGCAATGGCCTCCTGCCCACCGGCCACGCCGTGGACACCCTGGAGGTCCCCGGCTTCGGCCCCGTCCAGGTCTCCATCGTGGACGCCGCCAACCCCCTGGTGTTCGTCAAGGCCAAGGATCTGGGCCTCACCGGCAAGGAGCTCCCCGACGAGCTCAACGCCGATCAGGGCAAGCTGGACCTGCTGGAGGCCGTCCGGGGCCTGGCCGCCGTGAAGCTGGGACTCATTGAGGACTACACCCGCTCCGCCTGGGACACCCCGGGCATCCCCAAGATGACCTTCGTGGGCGAGGCGGAGGACTACGTCACCGTCGACGGCAAGGAGATCAAGAAGGAGAGCATCGACCTGCTGTCCCGGATGATGTCCATGCAAAAAGCCCACCCCAGCTACGCCATGACTGGCGCCATGTGTACCGCCGCCGCCGCTGTCGTCCCCGGCAGCGTTGTCCAGCAGGTGCTGAATCCCAACGTGGACACCCAGTTCATCCGCATCGGCCACGCCGGCGGCGTTCTGGAGTGCGGCGTGGACTTCAAAGAGAACGGCGAAGTCCCCGTCATTGACGATACCTTCGGCTTCCGCACGGCGAACCTCATCATGGAGGGCACCGCCACCATCCGGCTGTAAGAAGGAGTGCTGATATGAAAACGAGAAAGCTGCTGGCCGGGCTTCTGGCCGCCGTGCTGGCCTGCTCCCTGCTGGCGGGCTGTAACGGCGACAGCGCCGGCCACGAGGACGAACCCTCCGCCGCGGAGGGCTCCATCGGGAACGTCATCGGCTATCCCCCCAAGGAGATCAGCGGCATCATCCAGTGGGGTGCCGGCGGCGGCACCGACTCCCTGATGCGGCCCCTGTCCATCCTGGCCCAGGACATCCTGGGGACCAACATTGTCCTCACCAACAAGACCGGCGAAACGGGATCCGTGGCCGTCCAGTATGTGTACGACCAGGCGGCCGACGGCGCTACCCTGCTGATGGGCGCCGAGAACCCGGCCCTGTACGACACCCTGGGCATCTCTGAGCTGACCTATGACAACTTTACGTGTGTGTTCCTGATTGGCGACGAGACCACCGGCGTGGTGGTGGGCAAGGACTCCCCCTACAGCTCCCTGACGGAGATTGTGGACGCGGCCAAGGCCGGCACAGAGGTAACCTTGGCCACCACCGGCACCGGCGGCCTCCCCTGGGAGGTAGCCGCTATGCTCAAGGCCGTTACCGGCGCGGAGTTCACCCAGGTTCCCTACGACAGCGACGCCTCCGCCAAGGCGGCGGTACTCAGCGGCGAGTGCGACTTCACTATCTCCAAGGTCCAGATGGGCTATCAGGAGTACAAATCCGGCGAGTACAAGTGGCTGTGTATGCTGTCCAAGGAGCCCGTGGAGATCATGAGCGACGTGCCCCTCATCACCGCCGAGTACCCGGAATTTGAGGACTATCTGCCCTGGGGTCCCTTCTACGGCGTGTTCGTCAAGGAGGGCACCGGCGAGCAGGTGATCAAGGTCCTGTCGGAGGCGTTCTCCAAGGCCTACGGGGACTCCAGCTACCAGACCATGCTGGGCTATTTCAACATCAATCCGCTGGGCCTCACCGGCGATGCGGCCAAGGACTACATCGCCAAGTGGAGAACCACCACGGCGGAACTTCTGACAGACAAATAATTAGGAGGCGGAAACAATCATGACAGAATTTTTAGCGCCCTATATGCCCGTTGTCTCCCTGGTGGTGCTGGTGATCGTCGTGGCCATCGGCTTCATCAAGAAGGTCAACCTGGGCTTCCTGTCCCTGGGCGTCGCGTTTATCCTGACAGTGGTGGGCGGCCTGAAGGCGTCCGCCGTCACCGGAGGCTTCTCCAGCTCCATGTTCGTCACCCTGGTGGGCGTGACCTTCCTCTTCGGCATGGCCTCCCAGAACGGCACTCTGGACCTGTTTTCCAAGAAGATTGTGGCCCTGGTGGGCAAGCACACGGTGCTCATCCCCATTTTGATGTTCGTGCTCTCCGCGTTTATCTCCGCCATCGGCCCCGGCCACATCGCCGCCGGCATTCTGATGACCACCTTCGCCATGTACCTGGCCTTTGAGATGGGCATCAACCCCTGGGTCACCGCCCTCTTCGCCAAGCTGGGCGCCAACGCCGGCTGCGCGTCCCCCCTGTCCCTGACCGGCATCCTGGCCAAGGAATTGAGCGAGCCCATGGGCTACTCCGGCTTCGGCCTCCACCTGTTCCTGTCCACGCTGCTGTCCGGCTTTGTGTTCACCCTCATCATCTACATCGGCTCCAAGAGCTACAAGGTCAAGGCCGAGAACCCCCTGAAGTGGTCCCAGATCCCTAAGTTCAACCGCAACCAGAAGCTGACCATGGCCGCCATCGTCATCATGGTTATCTGCTGCATCGGCTTTAAGCTGGACACCGGCCTGTTCGCCTTCATCATGGCCTCCATCCTGATCCTCCTGGGGGCCGCCGACGAAAAGGCCGCCATCAAGGGCATTCCCTGGGGCACCCTGATCATGATCTGCGGCGTCGGCGCCCTGGTCAGCGTCATCGACAAGCTGGGCGGCATCACCATGATTTCCGACTTCCTCACCAGCCTCATGGGTGAGAAGACCGCGGTGCCCATCATGGCCGCCACCTCCGGCATCCTCTCCTGGGTCAGCTCCACCACCGGCGTGGTTATGCCCGCCCTGTACCCCATCGCGGACCAGGTGGCCCAGCAGTTCAGCGGCGTCAACTATGTGGAGCTGATCTCCGCGATTACCGCCACCTCCTTCGCGGCGGCCATCAGCCCCCTGTCCACCGGCGGCGCCATCATCATGAGTTCCTACTCCGCCTCCAAGGAGACCACCAACGAGGAGATGAACAAGCTGTTCCGGAACCTGTTCCTCCTGTCCGTGGCCAATGTACTGGTGAACGTGCTCATGTCGGCTCTGGGCGTGTTCAGCCTGGGCGGACTGTTCTATTGATACCTTTCCCGGCGGACCCTCACCCCGTCTGGGAAGCGTATAGATACCCCTTTCTCAATGGGGATCGCCGGGACGCTCGTCTCAAGCGGTCTCACCCCCGGCACATCCCCGCGTCTCCTCTCAGGCAGAGGGCGGAGGTCCAAACGGGCCTCCGCCCTCTCGCCGTACCTGCCGGTTTTTAGAGGAACACGCGGCGTCAATTCAGATATTGGGAAGCTCATGTACGGGCCCGTTCGGGCGTTTTGAACGAGGAAAGCCCCTGGTTTTGAGCATATTTCACATATTTACAATTTGGGAAAAAAGGGTACAATATGATATCCGTGGGTGTCTGTCCGGGCGCCCTCTGAGGGCCTTTCAGCACACTCCCCTTTCCCAAGCGCAGTCTCCCCGATATCTATTTAGGAAGGAATTGATGCTTATGAAAGAAAAAGTGCAAAAATTCGGACGTTTCCTCAGCGGCATGGTCATGCCGAACATCGGCGCGTTCATCGCCTGGGGCTTCCTCGCGGCCTTCTTCATCCCGGCCGGCTGGTTCCCCAACGAGACCATCAACAGCATGGTCAGCCCCATGCTCAACTACCTGCTGCCCATCCTCATCGGCTACACCGGCGGCAGGGCCGTCGGCGGACAGAAGGGCGCCGTCACCGGCGCGCTGGCCACCCTGGGTGCCATCGCCTCCACCGAGAGCACCATGTTCATCGGCGCCATGATCTGCGGCCCTCTGGGCGGCTGGTGCATCAAGAAATTTGACGAAAAGATGGAGGGCCACATTCCCGCCGGCTTCGAGATGGTGGTCAACAACTTCTCCGTGGGCATCATCGGCGCCGTCCTGGCGATTCTTTCCATCTATGTGATTGGTCCTGTCTGCGTGGTCCTCACGACTCTGCTGGGCAACGGCGTGGGCTGGCTGGTGAGCCACAGTCTGTTGCCCCTCACCGCCATTCTGGTGGAACCCGCCAAGGTCCTGTTCCTCAACAACGCCATCAACCACGGCGTGTTCACCCCCATCGGCACCCAGCAGGTGGAGGCCCTCCAGGCCATGGGGCAGGTGGGCAAATCCATCCTGTTTATGATCGAGTCCAACCCCGGCCCCGGCCTGGGCCTGCTGCTGGCCTACTGCGTGGCCGGCAAGGGCGAGACCCGCTCCTCCGCCGGCGCGGCCGCCATCATCCAGTTCGTGGGCGGCATCCACGAGATCTACTTCCCCTACGTCCTGATGAATCCCGTGGTCATCCTGGGGCCCATGCTGGGCAACGTGGCCGGCATCTTCACCCTGTCCCTGCTGGGCGGCGGACTGGTGGCTGCGGCCTCCCCCGGCAGCATCATCGCCGAGATGCTCATGACCCCCAAGGGCGGCTACTTCGCCAACATCGCCGGTATCGCCGTGGCCGGGGTGGTCAGCTTCCTGATCTCCGCTTTCCTGCTGAAATTCTTCGGCAAGGACGCCGACCTGGCGGAGGCCCAGGCCCAGGTGGCCGCCTCCAAGGCCGCATCCAAGGGCCAGGCGGTTCCCGCCGCCGGCGCGGGCCTGCCGGACGCTGAAATCAAGAAGATCGTCTTTGCCTGCGATGCAGGGATGGGCTCCTCGGCCATGGGCGCCACCATGGTGCGCAACAAGCTGAAGGATGCCGGCATTACCTCCATTGAGGTGGTCCACGCCCCGGTGTCCGAGATTCCCAAGGACTGCCAGATCGTCGTTACCCACCACGAGCTGGCCGCCCGTGCGGCCTCCAGCAACCCCGACGCCCGGATCATCCCCATCAAGAATTTTATGGGCGCGCCTGAGTACGAGGTGCTGGTCAGCGAGCTGGCCGCCAAGTACGGCCCCAACGCTCAGAAGGCCCCCGCGCCCGCGGCCCCTGCTCCCGCCCCCGCCGCCCCCTCCGCGGAGAAGTCCGGCGGCAGTAAGATCCTGCTGAAGAAGGAGAACATCGTCCTGGGATGCAAGCCCGTGAGTCCGGAGAAGGCCATCCGCGCCTGCGGCCAGCTCATGGTGGACGCAGGCATCGTGGAGGAACCCTACATCCAGGGTATGCTGGACCGGGAGGAGGAGTTTCCCCTGGCCATCGGCAACCATGTGGCCATCCCCCACGGCGTCAACGCCGTCCGGCCCTATATCAAGGAGACCGGCTTGGTGGTCATGACCTACCCCGGCGGCATTGAGTGGAACGACGACCAGGTGAAGATCGTCATCGGCATCGCCGCTCAGGGCGACGAGCACCTGGACATCCTGGGCCGCATCGTGGGCCTGCTGGAGACGGAGGAGGACACCGACGCTCTGGTGGCCAACGCCGATGTAGACGAGATCTACAAAAAGCTCAACGGCCTCGCGTAATACACCTCTCTCAAGTACGAATTTAAGGAGGAGTTTTCCATGAAACAGGCAATTATGTTCGGCGCTGGCAACATTGGACGCGGGTTTATCGGCCTGCTGCTGGAAAGGGCGGGGTACCACGTCCTGTTTGCGGATGTGGTGGCGCCGCTGGTGGACGAGATCAACCGCCGCAGGGAGTATGTGGTCCACGTGGTGGCAGACCAGTGCACGGATGAGACGGTGAAGAACATCTCCGCCATCAGCTCCCTGGACCCGGCGCTGACGGAGGAAATCGTAAAGAGTGAGCTTATCACCACGGCGGTGGGACTCACTATCCTGCCCCGCATCGCCCCTAATATCGCCGCCGGCATCAAGGCCCGCCGGGCCGCAGGCGTGACAGCGCCCCTCCATGTCATTGCCTGTGAGAACGCCATCCGGGCCACCTCCCAGCTGAAGCAGCACGTGGCGGGCCATCTGGATGGGGAGGACCTGGCCTACATGGAGCGGTATGTGGGCTTCCTGGACTGTGAGGTGGACCGCATCGTGCCGCCCTTCCGCCGGGATCCCGGCGCGCCGGATATGATCGACGTGACCGTGGAGCGCCACTTCGAGTGGACGGTGGAGAAGGGCAATCTCAGGGGCGCTCTGGACATCCCCGGCATGCAGCTGGTGGAGAAGCTGGACGCCTATCTGGAGCGGAAGCTGTTCGCCTTTAACGGCGCCCACGCCGCCTGCGCCTACCTGGGTGAGTGCAAGGGCATTCGCACTCTGCGGGAGTCCATCGAAAACGCGGAGATTGCGGCGGCTGTGGCCGGACTCCAGGCGGAGTGCGCCGCCATGCTGGTAAAGCGCCACGGTTTCGCGCCGGAGGACATGGAGGCCTACTGCCGGGTGGCCCGGGAGCGGTTCGCTAATCCCCACCTGACGGACGAGACGGTCCGGGTGGGCCGGGAGCCCCTCCGGAAGCTCTCCGCCGGCGATAGGCTGGTGCGCCCCATGGCCCTGGCCGAGGAGTACGGCCTGCCGGTGGATCACTATGTGACGGGCATCGCGGCGGCGCTGCGCCACCGGGATCCCAACGACGCCCAGAGTGTGCGGCTGGCGGATCTGATCGCGGCCAAGGGCGTCCCCGCCGCCCTGGAGGAGATCAGCGGCATCCCCGCCGCCGGTGAGACGGCCAAGCGGATCGAGGCCGAATATCTCCGGCTGGAGCACTGAGCGCCCCGCCGTCCCACGGCGGACCGGCGCGGCAAATGATACCCCAATTTGGAATAATTTTTATATATGAGGAGGAACCTACTATGAAGCAATTCACCTACACCATCACCGATCCCCTGGGCATTCACGCCCGTCCCGCGGGTCTGCTGGCCAAGGCCGCCAAGGCCTACGCCGACACCACCGTCACCGTCACCAAGGACGGCAACACCGTGAAGGCTACCCAGCTGATGAAGCTTATGGGCCTCACCGTGAAGCAGGGCAACGTGGTCACCGTGGCCGCCGATGGCCCCCAGGAGGACGCGGCCATCGCCGCCATGGAGAAGTTCTTCAAGGAGAACCTGTAAGTTACTTTTTCTTGGAAGAAAAAGTAACCAAAAAGAACTTTACTCTCGCTCCGTACTCTTTTTCTTGCCGGTCGTGCGGCGCACGGTGACGAGAGCACGCTCTGATTCAGGAGCACCCTTCAGGGCGTCTGTCCGCGCGGCAGACGCCCCTTCTTGAAATTGACAGGAGGAACGCAACTATGATTCTATTGCAGGGCAAGGGCGTCAGCAAGGGCGTCGCCAGCGGCCCCATCTATTTCTTCCAGCGCCCCAGCACCGATATCACCAAGACCGCCGTGGCCGACATCGCCGCGGAGAAGGAGCGCATTGCCGCCGCCCAGGAGAAGTCCATGGCCCAGCTGGAGGCCCTGGCGGACAAGGCCCGGGAGGAGACCGGCGAGGAGACTGCGGTCCTCTTTGAGACCCACGCCATGTTCGTGGAGGACGAGGACTACGTGGAAGCCATCATGACCACTCTGGACGAGGAGCGGTGCTGTGCCGAGTACGCTGTCCAGCAGGCCGGGGAGCAGTTCGCCGCCATGTTTGCAGCCACCGATGACGCCTACATGCAGGCCCGGGCCGCCGACGTGAAGGACGTGACCCGCAGGATTCTCAACAACCTGATGGGCATCGCCGAGGGCGGCATCGACTCCGATGTACCGGTGATTCTGGCCGCCGACGATCTGGCCCCGTCCGAGACGCTCCAGCTGGACAAGAGCAAGATTCTGGGCTTCATCACCGCCGGTGGCTCCGGCAACAGCCACACCGCAATTCTGGCCCGGACCATGGGCATCCCCGCCATCTGCGGCCTGGGCGACACCCTGAAGCAGGAGTACGCCGGCCGGGACGGCTACATCGACGGCGAGACCGGCCAGATCTCCATCGACCCGGACGAGATTACCTTGGCGGCTTTCCGCACCAAGGAGAAGAAGCAGGCGGAGATGAAGGAGCTGCTCCAGTCCATGAAGGGGCAGAAGGACGTGACCCTGGACGGCCGGGAGATGATGGTGTACTGCAATATCGGGTCCCCGGAGGATGTGGCGGCGGTGCAGGCCAACGACGGCCAGGGCATCGGCCTGTTCCGCTCTGAGTTTCTGTACCTGGCTGCCAACGACTACCCCAGTGAGGAGGACCAGTTCCAGGCGTACAAGACCGTGGCCGCGGCCATGAACGGCAAGCGGGTGGTCATCCGCACCCTGGACATCGGCGCGGACAAGCAGGTGGAGTACTTCCACCTCCAGAAGGAGGAGAACCCGGCCATGGGTGTGCGGGCCATCCGCATCTGCCTAAACCGGCCCGAAGTCTTCCGGACCCAGCTGCGGGCCCTGTACCGGGCCTCTGCCTACGGCAAAGTGGCCATCATGTTCCCCATGATTACCTCCGTCTGGGAGGTCAAGGAGTGCAAGCGGGCCTGCAAGAAGGTCATGGCCGAACTGGACGCGGAGGGCATCCCCTACAACAAGGACACCGAGCTGGGCATCATGATTGAGACCCCGGCCTCCGTATTCGTGGCGGACGCCCTGGCGAAGGAGGTTGACTTCTTCTCCGTGGGCACCAACGATTTGACCCAGTACACCCTGGCCTGCGACAGGCAGGCCAACGACTTGGGCAAGTTCTTTGACCCCCACCACCCGGCGGTGCTGCGGGCCCTCAAAATGGCCACGGACGCGGCCCATGCGGCGGGGATCTGGATCGGCATCTGCGGCGAGCTGGGGGCGGATCTGACGCTGCTGGAGACCTTCCTGGCCATCGGCATCGACGAGCTGAGCGTGTCTCCCTCCTCCGTGCTGCCCCTCCGGGCGGAGATCCGCAAGAGCATCGCCAAGACCTGCAACCTGGATATGCTCAAGAGTTGAGGGAGCGGGACACATCCCACATCAGAACCGGAAAAGGGCGGACCGAAAGGTCCGCCCTTTTCCGCTTCCCGCCTGGGAGATCAGTAGGAGCTGATCTCCATGCCGCTGTCGTCCTCGCCCTTCTTGATGGAGCGGATCACCATGTCGTACTCCATCTGCTCGCTGACCTTTACGTGGACCCGCTCCCCGGCCCTGCGGCCCAGGAGGGCCTTGCCCACCGGGGACTCCTTGCTGACCAGGCCCTTGGCCACGTCCTGCCGGAGGGTGGTGACGATCCGCATCGTCATCTCCCGGCCCAGCTTCTCATGGAAGACCACCACCGTGTCGAACAGGCCCACCGCGTCCTCCTTGGACTCCGCGGTGATCACCTTGGCGGTCTTGATCATCCGCTCCAGATAGCGGATACGGCTGTCGTTGCGGTTTTTCTCCTGTTTGGCGCACTTGTACTCGTAGTTCTCGCTCAGGTCGCCGAAGGCCCTGGCGGTCTGCACATCCTCAATCAGCTTGGGCCGCAGCACCCGGATTCGGTAGTCGATCTCCTCCTTCATCTTCTGGATGTCGACCTCCGTCAGTTCATCATACATCGCGATTCCCTGCTTTTTTCAAGTATTATAAGCGCCGCCGGCAAACCCGAAAGGGGGTGTGTGTTTGCCGGGGCAGGGTCAGTATAGCATAGACGGCGGCGGGTTTCAATCCAAAAACAGCGGACTTTTTGTGCATCTCTCCATTTTATTGGGAGGTCGACACGGCAAAACGACGATTTCCAAACGCTTTTATGGAGAGCGGACACGGCCCTATTGACAAAGGTGTTGGCGCATTATATAGTAGGAAATAGTAATAAAAACAGCGGGAGGAGTTTTGCCATGAAAGTCGGATTTGGCTGTGACCATACGGCCGTGGAGCTGAAGAACATTCTGATGGAGCACCTGAAGGAGCGGGGCTATGAGTGCGTGGACTACGGCGCCTACGACCCCGCTGTAAAGGCCAACTACCCGGAGAAGGGCCTGGCGGTGGCGGAGGCCATCAAGCGGGGCGAGGTGGACAAGGGTGTGCTGATCTGCGGCACCGGCATCGGCATCTCCCTGGCCGCCAACAAGGTGCCCGGCATCCGGGCGGCCGTGTGCAGCGAACCCTACTCCGCCAGGATGACGGTGGAGCACAACGACGCCAACATCATCGCCATGGGCGCCCGGGTTGTGGGCAGTGAGCTGGCGAAGATGATTGTGGACGCTTTCTTTGACGCCCGGTTTGAGGGCGGCCGCCACGCCATGCGGGTGGAGATGATTCACGCCATTGAGGAGAAGTATGGCTACGCCGACAAGTGAGTGATACTAGGACAAAGGGAGAGGCGGTCCCGCAGGGGGCCGCCTCTCCTTTTATCGTTTTTATTCCGCTTCCCTTGTCAGCTCCATGAATATGTCCGCCGCCGTCTCAATGAGCCGGTCCGGGAAGTCAAAGCCCGGCGTGTGGAGCGGAGGCGCGTCGCCGCTGCCCAGATAGAACATGGCGCCGGGGACCTCCTTGGTGTAATAGCCGAAGTCCTCGGAGGCCCGGAACATCTCCCCTACGGCCACCACCGGCACCCCCAGCGCACGGGCGGCGCGGCGCACTCTCTCCGCCGCCTGGGGGTGGTTCCTGGTCTCCGGGAAGGTGTCGGAATAGGTGATGTCGCATGTGAGCCCGTCCCGCTGGGCCTTTTCCTCTGCCATGGTCTCCAGGGTGCGGCACAGTTCGTTCAGCTCCGCCTCGTACTCCCCCCGGACGGTCAGCAGCAGCTCTCCATAGCCGGCGCCGGTGCCGAAGGCCCTCTCCCCCACATTCACCTGGATAACGGTGATCAGGGCAAGGCCCCGGTAGCGCCCGGGGGCGGTCAGACCGGGAATGGCCGTCAGCAGCTCGCCGATGGCAAAGGCGGGGTTCCTGCCGTCCTCCGGATAGGAGGCATGGGACTTCATGCCGGTGAAGGACAGAATCATCCCCGTGGAGGCGGGCTGGGTCACCCCGTCCGCCACGGCCAGCGCCCCCAGGGGCAGCCCGGGCATATTGTGGTAGGCGTAGATCTCCGAAATGCCGTTCTCCCGGAGAAAAGCCGCGCACTCCCTGGCCCCCTCTCCCGTCTCCTCCGCGTGCTGGAACAGGAGGTAGACGTTCTTATCCGCGCCGCTCTCCTCCAGCTCCAGAGCGAAAGCCGCCAGGGTGGCGCTGTGGCCGTCGTGGCCGCACTTGTGCCCCACGCCGGGACACTGGGAGCAGTAGGGCACCAGCCCCTCCGGCTCCCCCACCGGCACCGCGTCCATATCGGCCCGGAAGGCGATGGAGGGCTTCCCCTCTCCGGCCCGGTAGGCGGCGTAGAACCAATGGCCCCGGTCCACCAGCTCCAGGCCGGTGTGCTCCTTCAGGAACGCCATAAG
>CANRHK010000048.1 GCA_947630395.1 uncultured Oscillospiraceae bacterium | reverse complement strand
CGCCTTGGAATATGTCCCATGACCGGCCATATACCAGTGATCTGAGGCCGTTCTGGGCTGCAGCCTTGGAATATGTCCCATGACCGACCATATACCAGAGACCTGGGGCCGTTCCGAGCCGGTGCCTCCTCTGACATCATGTTGAGTATGTGGACTCTCCACATCTGACGACTGTTGCCACGGATAGGCAGCTTGGCGGGGCGGGGACGCTTCCTCCGTCTCCATTTGCTTTTCATTGGAACTGCTCCTTTCTGTTTTGAAATATCCTCAAAGCTTTCCGGCATTTGGGCAAAAAAAGAGCGGGAATGACGAAACCCGGCCATCAGCCGTGCTCCGCTCCCCCCAAAGGAGAGCGTTCGTCATTCCCGCTATCAGCGTGAGGGCAGACTGCCCCCTTAAAACTCCTGTCGGCTGCCGCCCATTCATTCACAGGACGGTGCTGCCAACATAACGTACAACCTTAACAACGTATGCAATGCGGGTGTCCCCCCGGTCCCAGGTCCAATGGACCCGGCTCCGCGTTTCAGCGAGTACGCACAGGCAATCAATCAATATAGCTATTATAACACAATATATTGTGGCTGTCAAAATAATGCTTCTATATATTGCGTTTTGCTTCTGCTTGATAAGGTAAAATGCTTTTGCTACCGACAACAGATTTTACATCTTACTATGTCAATTCATCCGGCTTCCACTCATCTCTCCAGCGAATGACCGGCTTCCCCTCATGCCATTCGACAGGCAGCCAGACATAATTGGCAAGCGATGTATCGGCCGAGCCTATCATCGGCGAGGTCATCATCGTTTTCATGTCGGCAAAAGAGGCTTTCAGGCTCTTATCATAACGGCTTCCGATGGCCCGGACAAAGCTGTCATAGCGTTCCCTCGTCATGACATAATCCGGGACCCAGCGGTCCGCCGCAATGACGATGTGCTCCGTTCCAGCCAGGTGAAAGGCGCAGCTTGCCTGGGAGTTGAAACTGGCCGCGCTGGTATCTCCCACATGGGGATCCCCAAGAACCGTAAATGGACCCATGAAGGAATCGCTGACCGCCATCTCGCTGGGGTTGGGCACATAGCCGCTCATTCCGCTGGTCAACAGATAGTGCCTCCCGCCGTGGGTGAAATGGGTCACTCCCTCCCGGGCAAAGGGCGGGTGCAGACCACTGTAAATGACAGCATATTCCTCAATCACATTGGTATAGCCGCTGTTCAGCTTGCAGACCACGACCTCCTCATGGTCAAGCTCTACATAAAGGTAGCCCTGGCCCGTCGTTAAGTCGGCGGCAAGGTCAAAATCAAGCCCCTTACCCGAGGAAATAAGGCTCAGAACCGCTGCAGCGCAGCAGTTCTGAGCCTCGAAAAAAAGTTTGGTAGACGAAAATTTCACTTTGGTAGCATGTTCTAAACTTACGTAAACTATTTTGATTATCGGCTAGCCATTTGCAATCCCATAATTAAAACGTAAACTTGGTAGCTTGTGGTAGCTTGTTCATAAAAAATTAAGGTTTGATTTTGTACTTTCGGACAATAAAACAGGAATCCCCATAATTTACGTCAGAAACCTTGCAATAAGCAAAAACTGTGAAAGTGGTTTACGTAACTACTATTCGAGTGAAAAAGTTGTGAAAACCCCGGCGGGAGGATGTCCCGCCGGGGTGGTAAAAGAGATGGATTTTTAGACCGCAAGCTCGAATCCGTACCAGGTATATTCCCGCTCATGGACGATGGCCCAGGTGTACTGGAACGCCTCGCACTCCGCCCAAGTCAGATAGCGGAAGTAGAACTCCACGTCCAGGTGGGCGGGGATGATATCCAGAATAATGTCCCGGATCTGCTCAAATCCCTCCGGAATGCCGGCTACCTCGGGGAAAATGACCCGCACATAGCCAAAGGCCTCCTTTTCCTGGACCAGGGCCTTGACGCCGCAGCCGGAGATAGTGTCGTTAATGGCGGACAGGGTGAAGCAGCTCTCGTCAATGCGCAGCAGCGCGGCAATGGCGGCCCGCCGCAGAGCAGTGGAGTAGTGGGCCGGAGTGCGGGCAAAGAGCGTCTCCCAGCGGTCCAGTCCTTCGCCCTCAGCGGTGGCCAGGGCGCTCTCCCGCTCCACGTAGTCCATCCGACCCTCCAGCCGGTCCAGCCCATAGCCCAGAGCGTCCAATTCGCTGCCGCTGAGACTCCCGTCTGACAGGTCATAGACTCCCAGGGGCCGCAGCAGGTTTCTCAGATAATCGCTGTAGCCCATGTCAGGCCTCCCATTCCGTGATGGTGACCGTGCCCAGGGTGGGAAGCACCGTGGGACTGGCCTCCACGTCTGCGGCCGGCTCTGTGAAGCGGTAATTCTGCACGCTGGGCAGATCGTAGAGCAGGTTGCCCAGATAGGCCAGGGTGACCTCCTTGCCCAGCAGTACGCCGGTAAACGCCGCGCGCAGCGCGGCGTCCGCATCGGCCTTGGCGGTGAGGAAGCCGACGCCGCTGGCGGGCCGGAGGGCCACGTTGATGTTGACAGGCACGGGCGTGGGCGCCAGCACCCGGAGCTTCACGGAGATCTCTCGCTTCTCCTGCAAAAAGTCGTCAATCTCCCTCAGCAGAGTCTCGTCCGGGGCGCCCTTGTCGGTGGCCACATACAGATCTACAGAGCCCACGCCCTGGGGACAGCGCACCGCCACCGCCGCCGCCACGCCGGTGTAGGACAGGGCGGTCTGCTCATAGTAGGCCGCGTTGGCCCCATTGGGCAGCCGCTTGTAAGTATCCATCACCCGTGTGCGCAGCCCATCGTCGCTCTCCTCATCGTCGCCGCCGCTGAACGCCTTGGGATTGGTACACGCCTTGACGCCCACGGGCATGGCCGCCATGATGGTGATGGTGCCGGCCCCCACGTTTCCCGCCTTTCCGGACTCCAGTGCCATGGCCGGCACGTCCACAGAGAGGTCCCCCGCCTTCAAAACCGCATTGTCCGTGGTGGCAAAGCGGATACCGTCGCTGGTCATGCACACGGTTCCGGAATCAATGGACAGATCGCTGTTGAGTGCCCTGGGGACGCCGAAGCGCAGCTCACCTGTGGCACAGGTGGCAATAGCGCGGCTGAGCCCCCGCAGTTGGGCGTGCTGGTCCAGATACCGCCCCTGGGCGGTCTGGGGAAAGCTCTGATCCAGCAGCCACTGAGCCTGATGGTACAGTCCCTGCATCTGCGCCGCGGCGGCGTAGAGGCGGGCCGCCAGATCACAGGATGCGTGGGGCAGGTAGCCGCTGACCTCGGCGAAGACCGCCAGCATCTCCCCATAGATTTCATCGATGGTTCTTTCCATGCTGTTCCCCCTTGATCATATGGTCATAGTGACGGACAGATCCGTCCCCTTGTAGTCCAGATAGACGGTGAGGTCCATCCGGCCCTCTCCGGCAGGGGAAAGTGTCAGATCCGAGATCTCCACATCCTCCTCCGCCAGCGCCTCCGCCGTATACTGCCAGGCGGCGGAGAGACGGCTGGCGGCGCTCTCCCTGCTCAACAGATACAGCCTGCTCCCCAACTGGGGCAGGGGGGCAAACTGCCCCCTCCGGGCGGTGAGACGGAACAGCACCCGCTCCAGCAGGGCATCCGCCCCGGCGCAGCGCACCACACCGCCCAGCCCATCGGGGACATAGTCCCCGTTTGATAATTTTGGTTCCATTGGTTTCCTCCTCAACACAGGCAAGGCCGGTAGGGCAGTCCGTTGACAATGAGGGTGCCCCAGATGTTGACGGTGCCCGTCAGCTCCACGTCGCCTTCCACCGACAGGTCTCCCTTCACCGCGATGCTGCCGTCATTGCGCAGATGGATGGAGGCGCCGCCGGAGGAGTAGAGGAACAGCTCCCCCGGGGTCATATCCCCCGGCGTGGATCCACTGGTCTCGGCGGCCACCACGCAGTGCTCTTGACAGCCCACGCCGCCCTTGATGACCAGCACCGTGTCCCCGGCCTGGGGCTGCCAGACCACCCCGCCGGGGGCAAACACCTCCAGATCCCGCTGTTCTCCGCGGGTCATGACGGAGGCGCTGCCGCCGCCGATGGTGGTCACACCCATATCGGCGGCGGTGTTCTCCCGATCCGCCGCCTGGCGGAGGGAGAGAGATTTGGATAGCCACATAATGTATCACCTCACACTTAGTACCAGCTCTGTCCGCTCCCCGCTGGTATCCATAGAGCTGCGGGACTCCACCACCTCATAGGTTCCAATCAGCTGCAGCCGCCCCAGCCGCAGGGAGACCCTGTCTCCGGGGACGGCGGCAAAGGCGCCCGGCAGCTCCAGGGAGATCTCCACCTGCTCCAGAGCGGACTCGGCAATCTGATATTCCCCGGTGTACCGGCGGGCGTCGGCGGTGCTCCGGGGCATATAGAGCACATGCCGCCGCTGCCCGCCAGCGGACAGAAAGTCCTGATTCACCACCCGGTGGCGGATATTCTGCACCTTGTCATAGATCAGCACCTCAGAGATGACGCCGTAGCGCTCCTCCCGCTTGTGCAGAGAGAGGAGAGGGGTGCTGTCGTTGACCTGGAGGATCCTGCCGCTGCCCCACAGGGGTCCCACCACCAGGGTGCCGTCCCGCCGGAAGCAGGGGTCAAAGCCGCCGTGGCGGCGGGTAAAGCCCTGGAGGGCCTTCCACTGGCTGGTGCCGGAGGACACGGAGTAGTTGTCTCCCACGGGGGAGCGCTGGATCTCCGTCTTCAGCCCGTAGGGCGCCACATGGTTTGCCAGGATCTCCGGCAGCGTGGCCCGCTCATAGGACAGGGCCTCAGACTCGTTGTCCAGCAGGAGAGCCGCCATGCCCCGGCCCTCCACGGTCACCAGCAGCCCACGATTGGACAGGGAGATCTCATAGGCATCCACTACGCCCCGCAGCATGATCTCGCTGTCCTGCCACGCGGTAAAGCGGGTGACCTTGGGCAGCACCTCCGCCATGCCCTCGTCGTAGAGGCAGGTGACGGACATGCTGTCACAGGGCACGGATCCGGTGAGCGTGATATCCCACTCCAACAGTCTGGGCAGCGCGTAGCTGGCCCCGTCATAGGTGTTCAGATGTATGGTCAGCACGGGATCACCACCTGATCCCCCGCGTGAATGAGATTGGGGTTTTTAATGCCCGGATTGAAGGTCAACAGGTCCTCCAGCGACACGCTATAGCGCTGCGCGATGCCCCAAAGGGTGTCGCCGCTGACCACAGTGTGGAGGGCCGTGCTGCGGCCCGCCGCCTGCTCGGCGGCGCTGCCGCCTCCGGAGGCAGACAACACCGACAGCATCTCCTGATAGCCGTCGTACCGCTCCCGGAAGGTGAAGCTGTAGCGTACATAGTCGGGAAGGGGCTCCTCCTCCAGCTTCAAATCGGTGAAATAGGCGTTGGAGATCTGCCACAGCGGATGAATCAGCAGGCCGGGGCCATCACTATAGAAGATAGAGGCCAGCCGTTTAAACTCATCATAGGCGCCCTCTCCCGCGAACTCTCCCCAGCCCCGCATCACCCGGCAGGTCTGTCCCAGATCCTGCATGCAGTGCCGGCCAAAGGGCACCTTGAGGACCGCTACCTGCCGCTCATAGGTGATGGAATAGACAGCGGGATTGTGGGGCCAGATGTATGTCTTGTAACGCATCGGTGTCAGCAGCACCGCACATCACCTCCTCAATAGAGCGGGAAGGCGTTGTCATACCGCCGCCCGTCCCGCCGAAAGGCCTGGGAGACCGCCTGGGCGGTGAGGGGCGCGCTCCCCTCCCAGACTAACTCCTCCGCCACGGCCTCTTTCCGTCCGCTGCCGGAGGCCGCGGCGGGGAAGGAAAATTCCGCCTCCGGCGCCGCATCCACAGGGGCGGGGGTGCTCACAACCTCGGGCACCCGGCTTGCCGCCGTGTCCCGGAGATCCTGCATTTCCGCGCTCTCCGCCGCCGGAGGGACGGATAAATCCGTCTGATCCTCCCCAACAGAGGGGAGCGGGACTCCGCCCTCCTCCACAGGGGGAGCAGTGCGGCCATCTGCCGCTGCGGCCTGGGAGGGGGAGTCAGACACCTCCCATCCCGCGCTTTGGGAGCTGGCGGACCCGGCTGTGAGCGCCGCCCGGGCCGTCTCCGGAGAAGCCGCCTGCTCAAAGGGTACGGCGGCGGCACCGCGCTCCAGCCCCTGATACCGGGCCCAGTTGAAGGCGGGGTTCTCCCCCGCCTCCGCCGGCGTGGCGGGGGCGGCGTGCCGGCCGCCCCCGTTCACCTCCGCCGCCAGATACCGCAGCTGCTCCACCAGCCGGGTGAGCCCCTCCAGGGTCCCGGCGGGCAGCTGAATATTCAGCGCGATGGATTCCCGCTCCTCCATCAGGCGGTCACCTCAATGCGGCCTGCGGCGGCCAAGGTGACCTTCTCCGCCACCATAGATCCCACCTTACCCTCCTCCTGGATGGCGCTCCATTGGCAGCCACTGTAGATGACCTTCCGGTCGGGCTTGCAGATCACCAGGGAGAAGTCGCTCATGGCGAAAAAGTCAATGCCGTCGCTGATGGCGTCGTCGGTGGCGTAGAGCCGGGTCAGCTCCACCACATAGTGGCTGGGCCCGGTGATAGTGGCCACCGGCTCCTTCTCGCCGAAGGCCTCCACCACCTGGCTGGCCTTGGTTGCCTTGGCGGTGTAGCTCTGCACCACAGCCACCTTCTTGCCGTCCAGCTCCAGATAGATGTCGCAGCTGGTCGGGAAACCTGTCACTTCCATTGCAGTCCCTCCTTAAACGGTGATGTGGGCCGTCAGATAGATCTGGTTGAGCCCGTGGGCCACGGCAAAGCTGAACTCCACCAGGCAGACCGTGGGGTCCTCCTCGCTGGCGGACACCGCCACGTCGCCGTAGCTGTCGATGATCTCCGCCTTGAGCTTGTTCTCCAGCTCCACGATGACCTGGGAGCGGATAGCGCCCCGGGTCTGGGTGGTGTTCTTTGTCCGGGTGAAGCGGGTGCGCAGGCTCTGCCGGATGGTGGGGATCACATCGTCGGCGATGAGGATGGTGGTCAGCTCCCGCCAGGTGGCGTCCTGGACGCCGCCGGTGGTGGTGCGGGTGGTGATGCCCCGGATGGGGGAGACCACGCCGCCCACCGCCTCCAGGGGCGTCACGCCGCCCTGGACCAGCAGGTCCACCGCGTTGTCGTCGTAGAGCTCGCTGACGCCGCCCAGGCCCGTCAACTCCTCGCCGTTAAGGGGAATCGCCGGATCCCGTGTAATGGCGATGGCGGCCGCCACCGCGGCGGCGGCGAATACGCCGGACAGCTCCTTGCCGCTGCTGTCCAGCACGTCGGGCCCCACCAGGACCATGCGCTCGCTGTTGAGCTCCTTGGCACGTGCGGTGAGGGCCGTGGTGTCCGCCCCGCTCATGCCCACCACGCCGACGCGCTCCCGCCGGGCGGCGGAGGCGCTCTCCAGGCTGGTGCGCAGCGCCTGCTGCACTGTCAGATCGCCGCTGTCGCAGATAACAATCTGCACGTTCTCCTCCGCCTCCAGCGCCTTGAAAGCGCCGGCGTAGTCCTCCTCGTCCACCGCCACGGCCACCACCGTGGCCACGCCGCCCAAAAAGAGCAGCCGCAGCAGGGTGGACATGCCGGGGCACTCAGCCTCGTCCTCGCCAAAGGCGTTGACCCCCGCGTCATAGCCCGTCAGCGTGACAGGGACGCCCTTTGTCCCGGTGACGGCCTTGGCCGCCACGCCCACCACCCGGTTGGCCCTGCCGCCCAGGATGGTAGAGGATGCGTCATAGGAGGAGTACACCCCCGGACGCTCATGCACAATGGTTTTCATTTTGTCACCGTACCTTTCAGAATAAAATCAGTGATCAGAGCGCCGTCCTCGGACACGCTGGCAGTAAAAAACGCCTCGCAGCACAGGCTACCCTTCCGAAGAAACATGCCGGTGTCCTCGTCCCAGGCGCTCTCCTCCCACTTCAGCTCTGTGGGCTTCAGCCCCGAGGGCAGGCCCCCCAGCACCACCCGGTGCAGCGTCTCCAGCGCCCCGTCGCACCCCGCCGCGCCCAACGCCGGCGGGCAGTAGACGTCCAACGACAGCGTCAGATCCAGCCGCATACCGTAGATCTCCCGGCTCACCTGGGTCTCCGGGTCCACTCGCTGTCCCAGATAGCTGCCCAGGGCCCCGCCCCGGCTCTCGCCGGTGCGGAGGCCCACCGCCGCCACCGGGCCGCTGTACTCCTTGGTCCACCCGGGCGCGAAGGCAATCCGGGCCGCCAGGCCCGAGCCCTCCAGCGCCCCGGCAATCGCCGTCTTTACCTGCTCCAGCCCATTCATACCGCCGCCTCCTTCTTCCGCCGCAGCATGGCCCAGCGGTAGAGCGCGTCGTCCTTCCACCAGACCGTCCTGACCTCCTGGACGGCAAACGCCATGCCGCCCGTCTCCACCGTATCCCCCGGGGAGAGAGCCATCCCGGCGCTGCCCAGATACAGCCACCGCTCCTCGCTCACCCCGCCCAGGGCCGTGACGGCCACGGGGACATCCTCCCGCCGCTTCAAAACCGGCTGGACAAAGGCCTTCCCCGCCGCCGCCTCACCGGTGCGGCGGTCCGTGACGGTGATGCTCTGCCCGTACCGGGCCAGCAGCTTCTCAAACCGCGCCTTCATCCCTTCACTCCCACAAAGGCGAAGCTGTCATCGCCCCAGTAGCCCGCCATCAGGGCCTCCGCCTGCCGCCGCAACGCGGCGGCCGCCTCCAAGGCCCCGCCGCCGCTGCCGGTGCGGACGCTGACCTCCCCGGCGGTGAAGGACTCCACCTCGCCGCCCGTGCGGCTGGCGAACAGCCCCGCCGCCGCCAGCATGGCGGCGGCGCAGCAGAACGTATCCTCACACGTTTCCGGCGTCCAGGCCTCTCCCAGCCGGGCGGCTACCTCCGCCTGGGCCGCCGTACAGAGCGCCTCCAGCAGCGCCCTCTCCACCTCCGACGGCTGGGCGATAGCCTCCGCCAGCTTCAGAATCTTCTCCAGCATCAGATCGTCAGCACCCGCCCCGCGTCGGTGTACAGCTTGGCGAAGCCGGAAATGCTGGTGATAGCGGCCCGCTCCACCTGCCGGTCGATGAGCTTGTCATACTCCACCATCACGTCCCCGGCGCTGACCATCTCCAGGGCGTAGTTGCGATCCAGCCCGATCAGCTTCCCGGAGGGCATGGCGCTGGTGCGCAGTAGGGTAGCGCCCAGGGGGGATGTCAGCTTGCCGGTGCCCTGGAAGTTGAGCCCCGTCAGCGGGTTCTGGAACTCGGGCATCTTCAGCATGTCCAGCATCACCGCGTTAGGCACCAGAATGGTGTTCATGGTATAGGGGTCGAACTGTCCCCAGAAGTCCAGCAGCGCCTCATAGGACAGGGTGCCCTTGGTGCCGCCGATGGGGGCGGTGCCCACGGTGTAGGCCTGGGCGGGGTTGTCGTTGCCGTCGCCGTCGGTAATGACCTTGATGGCGTCCTCCAGGTGCATCCTGGCGATGTGGCTGCCGATTTGCCGCAGGGTGATGGAGAACAGGTCCAGCCGCTGGAACCGGATGGCCTCATAGGAGGCCACCAGCATCCGGCCCCGCTTGTGCAGCTTCACCAGATTGCTCTGGGTGCGCACGGTGGTCTGGGGCAGCTGGGAGCCCTCCTCCACCCGCTTCAGGCTCTTCTCGTCCTCGCTGGGCACGGAGGAGATGGAGCGGTAGTCCATGCCGTCGAACTGGGTCACTGTGGCGGTGATGGAGGGCAGCACATTGTCCTCCTCCATGCCCTGGCGCACCACCCGGGACACGAACTCCGGGAACAGCACCGCCGACTCCGTGGTGCGGAAGAACTTCTCCACCATGTCGGACCGGCTGCCCTTCACATGGATGTCAAACCGCTTCAGCTGCCGCTGAAAGGCGTCCAGGCCCTCCAGGGGGGTGCCCCGGTAGTTCTCGCTGGGGTCGGCGGCCTCCAGCACCTGGGTGAAGGACTTCCCGGCCTCGCCGTACATGCCCTTCTCCAGTCTCAGATTGTCGTAAGAATACGCCATTTCTTTCTCCTCCTTTAAATTAAAGCAGAATCGTCACAGTCTTGTCGGTGGTGTCCACATCCGCCACCAGGCAGCCGGCGCCGGTCTCGGCGGTCTTGACGCCGCCCTTCCCATCGGCCTGGAGGGTCTTCACGCCCACCTCCGGCGCGGTGCCGGAGTACCCCACGGTCACGAACCCCCGCACCAGCACCGTGCAGGCATCGTCCTTGCAGCACAGCGCCACGCCGCAGAACTCGTCGCCGTCCTCACAGGCCGCCACGGTGCCGCCCGCGCTCAGCTTCACCACATGGCCCTCCGTCAGCTTGCCGCCCAGGAAGGTAGCGCACACCTGTCCCACGCCCTCAAAAGAAACGCTCATTTTGTTGTTCTCCTTTCAAAAAAATGTATCAAACTCTAAACGCCCCGTCCTCATCGTCCTGGGGCGTAAAGCACCGGGGCTTCAACTGGGTCACCGGCGAGTAGGCCGCGTCCACCCGCGCCCTGTAAACCCTCGTCAGCTCCTTCAGCTCGGCCTCCTCCATCCTGTCGGCCGCCCGGGCGAAGATCCGCAGATCCAGACTCTCGTCGGCCATCCCGGCCAGCCGCACCAGATCCTTGCGCAGTCCGGTCATATACCGCCTGCCCAGCTCGGCCTCCTTCTCCATGGCCTCCCACTGCTCCAGATACTCCGGGTGTCCCGCCAGCAGCCGCCTGAGCCCGCCCGCGTCCGCGGAAAAGCCCTTGATGACCCCGGCCTTCCGCTGGGCGGGCACGGCTACAAAGCTCCACTCATAGGCGTCCGTGGGCTGCATCAGCGTAAAGTAGCACAGCTTGCCTTCGTACCGCCTGCCGCCCTGGTGGCCGCAGTGGTCCTCGCCGCAGATAGAGCACACCCGCTTCTGCACACTGCACCCCACGCTGACTTCTTTTTTAATCCCCGCCTCGATCTCATCAATGAGCGCCTGATTCTTCTCGTTGCGCAGCATGTAGGCGTACCCCTTCAGATACCGGCAGGGGTCGCCCGCCAGAGTGACGCCGTCCTCCTCGCAGACCTCCGTCTTGTAGAGCCTTGCCGTCTGCCCCCCGGCGGTCCAGTTGTGGTCAAAGATGCCGCTCTTGCCCACAAAGAGACTGCTCAATTTCTCCAGGGATCTCTCGTCGAACCGCTCCCAATCCCTGTCAACCTCATTGTCGCACAGCCGGATAGCGAAGGTGTACACCTGATCCCCGGTCAGCGACGCCCTGGCCAGACGGTTGATCAGGGCCAGGTCCTCCGCCGACACCTCGTGCCGGATGACGCTGCCGGGTTGTTTTCTAATTTCCAAAGTCCTTCTCCTTTCTCATAACGGCCTCATAGCCGTCCTCCCGGGGAGCGGGGACCGCGCCGTCCCCCTCCGCCGCCTGTCCCGACCGGCCCTCGGCGGCGTCGTTCTCAATCCGCAGCTTCCGGGTCTGCTCCTTGTACCAGTTGGCCCTGGCCTCCTCCACCAGATCCTGGAGGTTAATGTCGTCCCACACCGCCTGCACCTCGCAGCCGTAGCCGTGCATCCGCAGCCACATCCGGCAGATCTTCTCCACCGCCGGGGTCAGCGCCCGCCGGATGGCGGTCATTTCCGTGGTCAGCAGATCCGCCTGCTGGGTGCTCATGCGCTCGGTGCTGGACCAGCTGAGGCCCAGCATAAAGGGCGGGATCCCGGTCTTGCTGACCAGCTGCTCCATAATCTGCCGGATTGGCACGGAGCTGTCGAGAATCTGGTTGTCCGCGCCGATGACCTTGATCTCCACGTCGCCCACGGCCACGAAGTCCCGGACGCTCCCGCTCCTGGTGTCCTCCATGGCGCGGCTCCACTCATGGGCCAGCTGCCGCGAACGCTCCTGGGCCATTCCCCGCTCCCACTCGCCGTCGCCGGGCCGATAGACCACGGCGAAGCGCACATTGCCCATTCTCTCCCAGTTGACGCCGATGGCGTGATAGATCTTGCTCAGCAGATCGGTGAGGAAGGGCATACTCCGCAGCAGCGACACGCCGTAGGGCGCGTAGATCTCCGGCTGAAACGGCGTAAACAGCAGCAGCTGCTGCCTGGGCAGCGGCGCAATCTGCCCATAGGCATCCATCGCGCACAGCTGGAAATCCAGGGGCCCCTCGCCCTCCCGGATGTGGACGTCCTCGGGCCGTCCGCAGAGGATGGCGGCGATATCCTGGCCGTCCCGGGTCAGAACCATCTCGCCCACGCCCTGGCCGAACATCAGCATAGAGTCCAGATACTGGTCCAGAAAGGCGTTGATGCCCCGCTGGCCCCGGCCCACGTCCACCTGATTCAGGAAGGAGCGCAGCCCCTCCTGGGCCTCCCGGTCGTCGCAGGCGGCGCTGACGCCGCCGCACAGGCGGATGATTTTGTAGATGCAGGCGTCCACCACCGGAACCGCCTCCCGGATAGCCCGGTAGAGCTTTTGGTCCCCCCGCTCCAGGGGGACGTAGTCCCGCAGCATCTGGAAGGGCGGTCTATCGCCGCGCCGCAACTGCGGCGTCGCCGCCGAGAGTTCTGCCGGCGGTTCCGCCGGCGGGTCCTTTTTTCGCTTGAAAAACCTCAATTGATCAACTCCTTCTGTTTGACCCAACCCGTCCTTGTGGGGCCTCCCCGGCCCCACGCCCTGGCCTACTTTTCCTTCGCGGGAAAAGTAGGCAAAAGCGCGCTCAAGGGTTTCACCCTTGAGAATCCTAATTTTTTGATTTGTTTTGCGCTGTCTTGCCAGTCTGTCCGGTCTGCCCGTTTGCCGTCCGTATATGAGGCGAAGCGTCTATTTCAGGACTGTTGTACGGAGATATCTATGCGGCGCCCAGTTTGCCGCTACGCGGCAAACCTTCGCATTGGGTTCGTTGTACGTTTTTGACGTTGACCGACTGCTGTCTGCTCC
>CANRHK010000047.1 GCA_947630395.1 uncultured Oscillospiraceae bacterium | reverse complement strand
GATGGTGTTGCCGTGGGTAATAACGTAGTTGACAATATGATAGGCCGCGGGCACCTGCATGGCGGCGCTGGCGATGATGGCGTCCAGCTCCCGGGCGGAGACAAAGTGCTTCTTGGCGGCGATGCGCTGGAAGGACTCGTAGACCTTGGCGTTGTCCTCATCGGTCAGGTCGTAGCCCAGGTGGCGGATCACCTTCACCACCTCGCCGATGTCATCCCCAGCGGTAAGGCAGATGTTGGCGGAAGCCTCGCTGACGCCGCTGTCGAAGGGGGAGCCGGCGCTGCGCTCGCTCTGGAGCAGCCACTGCATCTGGCCGGCGGCCCGGGTCAGCTCGGTGGTGCGCAGATTGGTGCGGATGCCCCTGCTGTCCCCCAGGGCGGTGACATAGGCGGCCAGATCCACGGTGGCGGGCACGTTCATGGGGGTAATGGCGGTCTTGATGACGTTGGCCCCGGCGTCAATGGCGGCGGCGGCGCAGGCCACGGCCATCTTCAGCGCGTCGCTGAGCTCCACGCCCAGGGTGGCCTTGCCGATACTGGGCACGTTCTCCCGGACAGCTTTCACAAAGGCGGCACACTCAGCGGGGGTGGTGACACCGGCGCTGTCGCAGAGAGTGACGGTCTCCGCCCCGGCCTGGATAGCGGCCTCGATCATCCGGTAGAGGAAGGACGCCTCGGCCCGGGTGGCGTCCATGGCAGTGAGCTCCACCCGCTCGGTGTAGTAGCGGGCCTTCTTCACCAGGGCCACAATCAGCTCCAGCATGGCGGGGGCCTTCTTGTGGCACATGTACTCCATCTGCACGGCGGAGGTGGGCACAATGATGTGGAGGGCAGGCTTCCGGGCGGAGCGGATGCTGTCCCACGCCTCGGCCACGCTCTCCTCGGTGAGGCCGGCGGCGGCGGTGACCCGGGCGGAGGTCACCACGGAGGCGATGGTCTTGTTGCTGAGCACGTCCGCCGTGGCGTCCTGGATGGCGGGCAGCTCGATCTCGTCCACCCGCAGGCGGTCCAGGGTGCGGGCAATCTCCACCCGCTCCCGGAAGCTGAGGGAGGAGCGGGTCCTGCCGATCTCCCGCAGGGTGATGTCGGAAATTCTGATGGTGTTCATGGCTGGGGGTTCTCCTTCTCAAATGTATTAGACGCACAGGCAGCTTGGCAGCGCTCCCCTTGGACAAAAAAACGTCCCAAGGGCAGAGACCTGCCCCGGGACGATAAAGGTCAATTTACCGCGGTACCACCCGGCTTTACACGATGCGTGTACACTCATGAGGCTCCAACAAGCCCCTGCCCTGATAACGGCGGCAAAACCGTGACACCCTACTGAGGGATCTCCCGTTGGGGCGCCCTGCTCCGGTGCCAGCCGCCCCGCCGCCGCTTCCCGGCTCGCACCCACCGCCGGGTCTCTGAAAGCTGTTCCAACAGGGCATAACACCATCCGCGCATTTGTGCCTATTTGTGTCTAGTTGACAGTATAACACGGGGAAAGCGAGGTTGTCAAGTGGGCTTTTTGTTTTATCTCTGTTTTCATTTGTAGCAGCGTCCAAATGCTCTCAGACCCTAAAGCTGTACGGATTGTTTCTTATGTTTCGGCCCCTCCTCTAGCTCCGACGGTTTTCTCCCCTCACAATATATTGTCAGTAAATTTCTCTATCTTTTGACAGATTTTGTGTATAATATCCAAAACTCAAAAACAAGAACTGGAGAACCTGTCAATTGACAGGCAGAAGATTCTCCAGTACAATAGATATATCTGATATTTCAGATATTACATATTGAATATTGCATTGAAGTAAACAGGAAGGTGAAAGCATGGAACAGGACGCATATCTAGTCATGCGGGACATTCACAAAAGCTTCTCCACCGTTGAAGTATTAAAAGGTGCCAATTTTTCTGTTAAACGCGGGGAAATCCACGGATTTCTCGGGGGAAACGGCGCTGGGAAATCCACATTTATGAATATTCTCGGGGGAATATACTCAAAAGACTCCGGCGAAATTCTCATAGATGGAGAGGCCGTGGAATTCTCCAGTCCCATGCAGGCCATACAGCACGGAATATCCTTCATCCATCAGGAGCTTAAGCTCTTTTCCATGCGTTCCGTAGCGGATAACATCTACATGTCCCGGTTGCCGCAAAAAGGGCCGCTACGGCTCATAGATGACAAAAAGAAAAATGAGATGGCCAGGGAATGGCTTAATCGGATTGAGTTGGATATTGACCCCAGAACCGTTGTTGAAAACTTGAGTATTGCTGAGCAGCAGATGGTTGAGATTGCAAAAGCGCTCTCCCACCAGGCGCAAATCATCATATTTGACGAGCCGACCTCATCCCTTACCAAAAAGGAAACCGAGATATTATTCCGGATTATTCGTAAGTTGCGGGATGAGGGCGCCTGCATCATTTTTATCTCACACAAATTTGATGAAGTTTTTGAGATCTGCGACCGGGTTACGGTACTGCGTGACGGCAGGGATGTGGGGACTGTAGCAATCCGGGACACCACAGTGGATGAGTTGGTTAGTATTGTAATCGGTGTCAAATTGGACCAGTACTACCCCGAGTTAAATGTGATCCCCCAAGAGCAAATCGCTTTGGAGGTCCGCGGCTTTTGCAACGACAAGCTAAAAAATGTCAGCTTCTCTCTGAGGCGCTCGGAAATTCTGGGGATATTCGGCCTGGTGGGGGCGGGAAGGAGCGAACTGGCCAGAGCTATCTTTGGGTTGGATGCATGTCAGAGCGGCACGGTCATCATCAACGGTGAGGCAACCAGGATCACCTCGCCCTCAGCGGCGATGAAAAAAGGAATTGGGTTCCTAACGGAAGATCGGAGGGGGGAGGGCCTTGTCCTGGGAATGGATATCAATAATAACCTGAATCTCCCCGTCCTCAGCAGCCTCACGGTGCCCGTGGTGAACTTCCTGCGGGCAAAGAGAATGGGACGGAATACCCAGGCGGCCTTTGAGCGATTTCACATTGTCGCTCGCAGCCCAAATCAGCGGGTAAAAGAGTTGTCCGGCGGAAATCAGCAGAAGGTTGTATTGGCCAAGTGGTTTTTGACAGACCCGGAAATATTTATCCTTGATGAGCCAACCCGCGGCGTTGATATTAAGGTAAAAGCGGAGCTGTATGAACAGATTGTTAATTTGGCGACGGCGGGGAGATCCGTGATTGTGATCTCGTCAGAAGCCCCTGAGTTGCTGGGAATCTGCCATCGAATTCTGGTAATGCGAAACGGAGAGATCGCTGGTGAATTCTCTAGAGCGGACGCTACAGAGGAAAAACTGGTGAAATGTGCGATGGGGGGACAATAAACATGACGAAACGAATCCTGCCGGGACGCGGGATCAACTATCTCAAGCCTGCCATATTGCTCATATTTGCCGTCTATATCGCAATTCGCGTCCCGATCTTTTTTTCACCGGCCAATTTGATCTCCGTAATTTCCCAGGGCGCCGTCATTGGCGTGGCGTCCATTGGTATGTCCATGGTCATTCTGGCCGGAGAGATCGATATCTCCGTCGGCGCCATCATCTATTGCACCGGCGCAATTGCATCAGAAATTTTTATTGAGACAGGGAATCTCCCCTTTGCAGTCCTGGCGGCTATTGCCAGCGGCGCATTGTTTGGCGCGATAAATGGATTTGGCGTAGCAAAACTTAAAATTCCATCCATGATCACGACGCTGGCGGTTTCCAATATTCTCTCCGGATTGGGCAGCATTATTATCGGTTCCGACAGCACCCTGGCGGCTGGCAGCGCCTATAAGGTCCTGAGCCAGACAAAAATCTTGGGGCTGTTAAGCAGCTCGTGGATTTATCTGCTCCTATTCGCCGTCTTCGCGGTGGTGATATGCAAGACCCGCTTTGGCCGTTATATCTACGCCATTGGCGACAACCAGGATGCCCTGCGGGCATCCGGAATCCGTGTGGATCGGGTAATGATGGCAATTTTTATCCTTACGGGAATGCTCTGCGGCGTGGGAGGGCTCATTGCCACTTCCAGGCTGGGCGGGACTCAATTCAATTTGTCTCTGGGAACAGAAGTCTACTGTATCGCGGCGGTCGTCGTGGGGGGAATCAGTATGTCCGGCGGCCGCGGAAACATCGGCGGTCTGTTTTTAGGGGTGTTTATCGTCGCCGCCTTGGACAATCTTCTCCGGCTGATGAGCGTTAATGTGTACATGTACAACGTGATCTGGGGCATTGTCATCTTCCTGGTGGTCCTGCTGGATGTTCTGGAAAAAACGCAGAAGACTCGGGGTGTGCGCCGCATATCCTTGAATCTTAATAAAAATCAAGAAAAAGAAAGGTGAGATCGATGAAAAGAGCATTAGCACTGGTACTTATCTGCATCATGGCACTGGGCCTGGCGGCCTGCGGCACCTCCGGCGGCGGAGATGGGGAAAGCAGCGCGAACGAGGCGTTTGAGGCGCGCCTGAACGACGGCGTCAACCGGATAGGCTTCGCTATGGCCGACATTACGGGTCAGGCGCCGCAGAGGGAGGCGGACGCGTTCCGCGCCAAAGCGGAGGAACTGGGATTCGACGATGTGATGATCCTCTCCGCAGAGAACTCGGTTGAGACGCAAATTTCCCAAATCCGCGACATGATCACGGCAGAATGCGATGTGATCTGCATTTATTCCGCCGACGCCGACGGTGTTGTGCCGGCGGTGCAGTCCTGCAACGAGGCCGGTATTCCCGTTATCGCGGTTGACCGCGGCATCAACGGCGGCGAAATTCTTTGCTCCATTGCCTCCAACAATATCAGCGACGGCCGCGATGTGGCCAACTACTTTGGTCTGATGACCGCCGGTGAGAGTGAAGATTCTGTCAAGGTCCTGCATATCATCGGCAACCTCTCCTCCACGGCGCAGAAGGAGCGCGCGGACGGCTTCCGGCTGGGCTGCGAGTCCTGGGGGCAGCTGACAATCGTAGATGAGGTCGCAACGGAGGCGGATGCGGACCGCATCTATAACGCGGTGGTGGATGCCTTCCGGGCTACCCCGGATATCAAGGCGATCTTTGTTCCCTATGACCAGCTTCTCTCCTCCGTTGTCTCCGCTCTGCAGGAGATCGGTATGTTTTACCCGGTCGGCGATGAGCGCCATGTAATGCTGGGTGCGGTTGACGGCGCAACAGAGCAGCTGGAGTGGCTGTCTGCCGGAACCAACGACATCTCCATTTCCCTGGACTTTGAGGGCTTTGGTTCCGAAGCTGTCACGGCCGCATGGAACTATATGCAGGGTCAGAGCGTAGCCGAGACGATTCAGACGACATCCATCCCCGTGGTTGCCGGAAATGTGGATTATCTGGCAGGCAACGGCTACTTATGGGGCCTGAGCAAATGACGGAAAAATGAGGAGGGGATGCGGGGGCTTCTATCCCCCGCATCCCTAGCCAATATTCAATATGGGGGCTGGAGTGGTAATTATGAAGGGGAAAAGTAGTTTTCAGCATGGGCATCTTGTAAGAGATTTCATCCTGAAATATGGCATTTATGTTGGCGCGGTTCTGATATTTATTATTTTTTCTATCGTATGTAAAAACTTCCTTTCTCTCCAGAATTTCAAAAATATTCTGGACCAATACGCCTACTTTGTTGTTTGCGCCATGGGGATGTTCTTTGTTGTGATGATTGGCGGCGTGGACCTTTCCTGCGGCGGCTTGATTGCGTTCTCGAGCGTAATCGGCACTTCCATCATGATTCGCACCAAAAGCGTGGCAATGGGCTGCATCCTTATCATCGCAATATGCACCATCGCGGGAATTATAAACGCACTCTCCGTGGCAAAGCTTGGAATACCCGCCTTCATCGCTACCCTTGCCTTCGACAATATCTGGCGCGGATCGGCATACACATATACCTCCGCCCAATCCGTCAGTGGACTTCCGGCCGGAATTACAGGATTCTATTTCACCAAGATTCTGGGAATGCGCGGACCAACGGTCTTGATGCTCGCCGTTTTTTTGGTGCTGTTTTATCTATTGACTTTCACCGGCTACAGCAAGCGACTGTATGCCGTAGGTGGAAATTCCAAAGCCGCCAGGGTCATGGGAATCCGGGCGACTCTGATGATGGGATCCGCCTATGCGATCTGCGGCTGCTGTACAGGGATCAGTTCTATCATGCTGGTCTCCTATATGGCCTCCGCAAACGCCTCCGTGGCTTCCAGTCTCTCTTTGGACTGTATTGCCGCGGTTATCATTGGAGGGGCCAGCGCAAATGGTGGAGAAGGGAAACTTATTGGGGCTGTTGTAGGCGCGTTTCTATTCGCCATGATTAAAAATGGCCTGAATCTTATGGGACTGTCATATTTCTACCAGCTGGTGGCAACCGGTGTAATCATCTACATCGCGGTGGCAATTGATCGCCAGCGCGTAAAACTAGGGCTATAGCCCGCCGCAATATAAGACAGAGGAGGATTAGATATGATAGCGATTGATGGAAAAAACGTTCCATTGATTGACGGACACGTACATATTTGGGATCAGTATAAGGGTGTCCGCTACGGCAATATACCGGTAAAAAGTCTTGGATATGGGAAGATCGAGCTAAACGGCGTTACAGAAAAGCTCCTCCCGCCATCCTTTGTTGATAATCGTGCATCTGCGGAAATTTTGCTGGGGTATATGGACGACAACCATATTGACAGTGCCGTTGTCCTGCAAAATCCGTGCTACGGGGATCAGAAGGAATATGTGGCGGCTATGATGGAAAAGTATCCCACCCGCTTCATTGCAACTATGGGTAAGGTGGACCCTAGAGACACGGAGCATGTACTTTCCCATATAGACACCCTGGCGAAGGAGTACCGGTGCAGCGGGATCAAAATCGAGGTTCCCGATGTCCCTTTCTGGCTTGATGATCCCGCTTATGATGCGATGTGGAAAAAGCTACTTGAGGATGATCTGATCGTTGTGCTCGATTTGGGCTTTGAGGATGGGCCATATGACTGGAACATTGACCGTCTGACGCGGCTGCTGACACGCTACCCGGATATCCGTATGCGTCTGCCGCATCTGGGCATCAGCCGGCTTTGGGATAAGACTCAAAAGCCCCCATATCCTGAATTGCAGAAAACCCTGAAGCTCTTTGATATCAATCGGGAGCATCTGACTATGGACTTTTCTGCCATGCCCTTCTATGATCCGGAGGACGATTATCCCGACGAACGTAACCGTAGCATTCTCCGTATCGTGTATGAGCATATCGGCGCTAAAAAACTCATCTGGGGAACGGATTTCCCCACCATTCTGAAGCTGCGTACTCTGAAACAGTGCATAGAGTTTGTCGCCAAGCAGTGTGATTTCCTGACCTTCGAGGATAAAAAGGACATTCTCTCCCAGAATGTGATTCGTGAGCTGCGAATTCCCGTCTGAGTACCCACGCTCATAAGCGGGATATACCGCAAATATATTATATGTGCCTTTTTCCGACAAAGAAGATGGCAAACTTAAGGAGGACTCCGTCATGTCAAAAGGAGAACAATTTGATCTGAGGCCAAAGGAAGTGCCCCATATCCACACAAAATACCGGACCATTCAAACCACAATTCCAAATCCGGAGTCTGTTGCGATCATTGAGGGATTGCGCAAATATGAGCCAATTTCTATGTCCGGTCAGCCGCCAGTCGTCTGGGACCGCGCGGAAGGGATCAACGTATATGACGCTCAAGGGAACCGGTGGATTGATATGAGCTCCTGTGTTGTCGTCGCCAATGCAGGGCACTGCAATCCTCGGGTCAAGCAGGCCATTTTGGATATGGTCCAGCACGGCCTGCTGAATAATTATGTTTTCCCCAGTGCGATCCGGGAAAAGCTGACAAAGAAAATCATCGAGGTGACTCCTCCTGAGCTGGAGAAAGTGTTTTTGCTGACTACCGGCGCAGAGAGCACGGAATGTGCCATTAAGCTGGCTCGGACATATACGCGGCGCCATGATCCGGATAAAAACATTGTTGTGACCTTTGAAGATGGCTTCCATGGACGGACCCTCGGTTCTCAAATGGCAGGCGGCTCACCCCGTGACAAGCAATGGATTCGTAATCTGGACCCGGATATGGTCCAAATTCCTTTCCCCAACTCCTTCAAATACGAGTGGGCGGACCAAACTCGCAGCGACTACAGCGATGACCGCTGCTTTTCCAAACTTCTTGAACATCTGGAACGCGCGGGCATCAAAAACCACGATAAAATTTCCGCAATCATGACGGAAACGTTTCAGGGCGGCTGGTGTGAGCTGATCCCCGCCGGTGTGCTGCAGCGGCTTCGCCGGTTCTGCGATGCGCATCACATCGTCCTCATCTATGACGAGGTCCAGGGAGGCTTCGGCCGCACCGGAAAAATGTTTGGCTTCATGCATGGTGGAATTGTGCCGGATCTGGTCTGTTGCGGAAAGGGCATCAGTTCCTCCCTCCCTATATCCTGCGTCGCCGGCCGAAAAGAGATTATGGACCTTTACGGTCCTGGAGAGATGACCTCCACCCACACAGGCAACCCGGTATCCTGTGCGGCCGCTCTTGCCAGTATCGAATACATTGTGGAAAATGACCTTGCTGGGCACTGCGCGGAAATGGAAAAAGTAATGGCAAAGCGCGTTGCTGCTATCCAGCAGAAGTATCCGGATTGGATCGGCTTCGCCAAGGGCGTGGGGCTAGCCTGGGCAATTATCCCGGTTATCCCCGGAACAAAAGAGTTGGATTGCGCATTCGCGCATGATGTGGTGCGCATTGCCATGGAGAAGGGCGTGCTGATGTTCGCGCCCGTTGGCAGCGGCGCCACGCTGAAGCTGGTTCCGCCGCTTGTCATCACCGAGGACGCTCTCCTGGAGGCGTTGGACGTGATTGACGAGTCCATCGCCCAAGCCATCGCCGAACGCGGATAATCATTGCCCGGCAGATTCTCCCAATTGGGGATGCTGCCGGGCAAAACTGTGAAAGGTTCTTGCATATTTCAAATAAAGCTGGTATCATTTGACACAGGAACCATAAAAGCACGCAAAACCGCTTCATGAAAATTTAATGCCTTGAGGTGTAGCTGTGGCAATTAATACGGATAGTGTGAACAAGCAGATTTATGATCTTATAAAAAAAGATATCTTGGAGCGTCGGCTGAAGCCTGGAGAAAAAATTGACACGAAGGGTATCGCGGAGGCCAACGGCGTCAGTGTAATGCCGGTTCGTGACGCTCTGCAGCAGTTAGCGACTACCGGCCTGGTAGTGAAGCGGGGGCGCGTAGGATTTTATGTTCGCAAATTCAGCCCTCTAGAAATCGCACAGATTCTGGAGATGCGGACCATGTTCGAACTCCACTGCATGCGGCTCCACATGCGCTTGATCAACAAAAATCAGGCTCGCCAGATATTGCAGCAGTTGGTATCGGCCACCTCGGTAGTGGAATTGGACGCTCTGGACCGTGAAATTCACTTCTTGAGCATTGCGGCCTCAAACAATCCATTTTTAATCGAGGAATACGAAAAGCTCAGCGCCCTGTTTTCTTTGGGCGTATTTGGCGGTGAAGAAGCCAACGTACATATCGCGCAAAAGGAGCATATCGCGATTCTCACTGCAATTTTGGATGAGGATATTGACTTGGCGGTAAATTTGCTCAGCCGTCATCTTGCGCGTGCTACGGAAGAAATCACTGATATTTACATGACCGACCACGCGAGTGCCGGCGGTGAATGGGCCGCTTTGTCGTCTACCCTGCCCGCCTCGAGTGTATAAAGCCGGTCGATGTCCTCTAAGGAATATCTGTTCCGCGTCCCCGGCGGTTTTGATATCCTCGAGTATGCGGAAAAATTGTGGGCTGCTATTCCAGCGGCCCACGCTTTTTCCGCTTTGACACCGGGGCGGTTTTCCTGTATACTGGGGAGGCGCGCGACGCTTCTCATCAACAACCGGCGCCGGGGCCGCGCCCCGGTGGGAAGGAGATACTATGTGGTTTGACGAGGCCGTTGTCTATCAGATCTATCCCCTGGGGCTCTGCGGCGCCCCGGCGGAGAACGGCGGCGTACCGGCCCGCCGGCTGCCGCGGCTGCTGGACTGGGTGGATCATATCAAGTTCCTGGGGTGCACGGCGGTGCTGCTGAACCCCCTTTTCGACAGCGACGCCCACGGCTACGACACCCGGGACTACTTCACCGTGGACTGCCGCCTGGGCACGGAGGAGGACCTGAGGGAGGTCTGCGGCGCCTTTCACGCCGCGGGGCTGCGGGTGATGCTGGACGGGGTGTTCAACCACGTGGGCCGGGGCTTCTGGGCCTTCCGGGACGTGCGGGAGAAAAAGTGGGACAGCCCCTACAAAGACTGGTTCCGCATTGACTTCGGCGGCGATACCCCCTATCACGACGGCTTCTGGTACAAGGCCTGGGAGGGCCACTACGAGCTGGCGGAGCTGAACCTCCAGAATCCCGTCGTGGTCCAACACCAGTTCGACGCCATCCGCTCCTGGGTGGACCGCTTCGATATCGACGGACTGCGGTTAGATGTGGCCTACTGCCTGCCCCAGGACTACCTCCGGCAGCTGCGCGCCTTCGCCAACGGCCTGAAACCGGACTTTGTCCTCATGGGGGAGACTCTCCACGGGGACTACAACCGCTGGATGGGGGAGGACCTCTGCCACTCGGTGACCAACTACGAGTGCTACAAGGGCCTGTGGTCCAGCTTCAACGACGGAAATCTCTTTGAGATCGGCCACTCCCTGGCCCGGCAGTTCGGCCCGGAGAACTGGACTCTCTACCGGGGCCGGCATCTCCTCAGCTTCCTGGACAACCACGACGTAGAGCGCATCGCCTCCAAGCTGAAAAATAAGGACCATCTCATCCCCGCCTGGGGCCTGCTCTTCGGCATGCCGGGGGTGCCCTCCGTCTACTACGGCAGCGAGTGGGGCATCGAGGGCCGCAAATCAGGCGGCGACGGCCCCCTCCGCCCGGCCCTGGAAAAGCCAACCTGGAACGGCCTCACGGACTTCATCGCCCGCCTGGCCGCCGCCCGGCGGCAGAGCCTCGCCCTCCAGTACGGCGGCTACCGGAATGTGTTCATCCAGAGCCGGCAGCTCATCTTCGAGCGGGCCATTGACACCGAGCGGGTGCTGGTGGCCGTCAACGCCGGCGGCGAGCCCTTTGTGGCCCACTTCGACGCCCGGGCCGGCCGGGCGGTGGACCTCATCACCGGCCGGCCCCACGACTTCGGCGGCGGCAGCGAGCTGCCCCCCTACAGCGCCGCCTTCTGGCGGATGGAGTGACATTTCCCCTTGCGGCGGGACGGTAAATTGGTTACAATAGGGGAGAGAGGTGAGGGCCTATGAAGCGGAAAGACCAGCCTGTGAAGAAGGACAGGCCCCTGGGGCTGTATATCCACATCCCCTTCTGCAAGTCCAAGTGCGCCTACTGCGACTTCTACTCCCTGGCGGGGGCGGAGGATAAAATGGACCGGTACACCAAGGCGCTCTGCCGCCACCTGGAGGAGCTGGCCCCCCGCGCCGCCGCCCACCGGGTGGACACGGTCTACTTCGGCGGCGGCACTCCCTCCTACCTGGGGGTGAAGCGGATGAAGGAGCTGCTGAAGGCCGTCCGGAAGCACTACAACGTCTCCCCGGAGGCGGAGATCACCTTGGAGGCCAACCCCGACAGCCTGGGGGACTGGCGGGCCGTCCGGGCTCTGCGCCGGGCCGGTGTCAACCGCATCTCCCTGGGGGTCCAGTCCGCCGATGACACCGAACTGGCAACGGTGGGCCGCCCCCACACCTTCGCCCAGGCGGAGGAGGCCGTGGCCGCCATCCGAAAAGCGAAAATAAAGAACCTGTCCCTGGATCTGATCTACGGCCTCCCGGGCCAGACCATGGAGAGCTGGCGGCAGACCGTGGAGCGGGCCGCGGCCCTGGAGCCGGAGCATCTGAGCTGCTACGGGCTGAAGATCGAGGAGGGCACCCCCCTCTGGGATCGGCGCAATGACAGCAATCTGCCGGACGACGACACCCAGGCGGACATGTACCTCTGGACGGTGGGGCGGCTGGAGGAGCTGGGCTACGATCAATATGAGATCTCCAACTTCGCCAGAACCGGTTTTGAGTCGAAACATAACCTGAAGTACTGGACCCTGGCCGAGTACGCTGGAATAGGCCCCGGGGCCCACTCGGACCTGGGGGGCGTGCGCTACGCCTATGTCCGGGATCTGGACGCCTACATCCGGGGCGTGGAGACCGGTGGCAACATCCTCTCCGAGAGCGAGGAGATCCCAGAGCGGGATCGGGACTTGGAGTACCTGATGCTGGGTCTCAGGACCGCCCACGGCATCGACAAGCACATCTTTGAATACCGCTTCCGCCTGCCCTTCGCCCCCATCGACAAGGCCCTGGAGCACTTTCAGGAGGCGGGCTACGCCCTGAAGATCCGGGACGGCCGCTGGCGGCTCACCCCGGAGGGGTTTATGGTCTCCAACCAGATCATCGGCCAAGTGCTGGAAGAACTGGGGAAGGAGAAGGTCCGCCGGGAGCAGGCCGCGGCGGATCACGACTATCGGGTGTTTTGACCTTTTTCCCCTGCCGGGGGCGTGCTTTTTTCTCCGTTCCGCGCCCGTAGGGGCCGGTGTCCTCACCGGCCCTTTTATATGGGCCCTCCGGGCCCACGGGGCGGCACTTTTCCCTCGTGGGAAAAGTGCCCAAAAGCACGCTCAGGGGGTTCCCCCCTGAGAACCCCAATGTTGTGATTTGTTTTGCGCTCGTCCTGTGGTTGGTTTTGTCTAAACCGGACTGCTCTCCGTGTATGAGGCGAAGCGGCTGTTTTAGTATGCTTCCAAGAGGCTCACAGCAAAAATCCCTCGGCGCGTCCCACGTTTCGGGGTGCCATGTACCCTTCGTGCCCCATGCCTGCCTCGCGGGGCTTTACACTGTAGGGGCGGATATCATTTGCCCGAAATCCATGGTTTCGCAATCTGCTGCCGTAGGGGCCGGTGTCCTCACCGGCCCGCTGTTAATGGCCATGACGGGAACGGGCCGCTGAGGACAGCGGACCCT
>CANRHK010000046.1 GCA_947630395.1 uncultured Oscillospiraceae bacterium | reverse complement strand
TGCGCTCCATCAGCCCTATGGAGACCCCCCAGGGGGCACTGTTCCTAGCCAAAATGCCCCCGGAGACGGCGGACTTCCGGCTGACCGGCGGGCGCTGGCTGGCCCTGGAGGGGGTCCAGGACCCCGGCAACGTGGGCACCATCCTCCGCACCGCCGACGCCTTCGGCGCCAAGGGGGTGCTGCTGCTCCCCGGCTGCGCGGACGTCTATAACCCCAAAACCGTCCGATCGTCCATGGGGGCGGTGTTCCGGCTGACGGTCAGGAGCTGCGCGCTGGAGGAGCTGCGGACCCTGGCGGGGGAAGCGGGGCTGCCTATCCTCGGCTCCGCGCTGCGCCGCGATGCCGTGGACGTGCGGGAGGCGGACCTGTCCAGGGGGATTTTCCTGGTGGGCAGCGAGGGCCGGGGACTCAGAGCGGAGACTGTCAGCGCCTGTGGCACCGTGGTACGCATCCCCATGGGGGAGCGGTGCGAGTCGTTGAACGCCGCCGTGGCGGCGGCCATCCTCCTGTGGGAGGGATACCGTTAATCCATTCCGCCGGTATGCGGACAAAAAACCGCCCTCAACGGGCGGGAAGGAGGATACCATGGCGGCTTTAAAGTATTGGCTGTGGCTGACGGGCGTCAGCCATCTGGGCGGCCAGCGGAAGCTGGCGCTGCTCCAGCACTTCGGCGGGCCGGAGGAGATCTACTTCGCCGACCCGGAGGAGTACGCCCGGGTGGAGGGCATGACCCGCCCAGGGGTGAAGGCCCTGGAGAACAAGGACCTGTCCGCAGCCGACCGCATTCTGGGGGACTGTGAGCGCCTGGGGCTGCGGATTGTCACCATGCAGGACACTGAATACCCCGACCGGCTGCGGAACATCTTCGACCCGCCCCTGCTGCTCTACGTCCAGGGGCGGATGCCCCTCTTTGACGACGAGGTGGCGGTGGCTATGGTGGGTACCCGCCGGGCCTCGCCCTACGCTTTGGAGATGGGGGAGAAGCTGGCCTTTCAGCTGGCAGGTCTGGGGGCCGTGGTGGTGTCCGGGCTGGCCTCCGGCGGAGACGCGGCGGCCCACCGGGGCGCGCTGCGGGCCAATGGGATCACCGTGGGTGTCATCGGCGGCGGCCACGATATCATCTACCCCAAGGAGAACCGGGCGCTCTACGAGGACATCGCCGTCCGGGGCGCCATCCTGTCGGAGTACCCGCCGGGAACCGAGCACAAGGGGGACCACTTCCCGGTGCGAAACCGCATTATCAGCGGCCTCTGTCAGGCTACCGTGGTGACGGAGGCCCCGGAGCACAGCGGCGCTCTGATCACTGCCCACCGCGCCCTGGACCAGGGGCGGGACGTGTTCGCCCTGCCGGGCCAGGCCGGAGACCGGCGCTGCGCGGGCAGCAACGCCCTGCTGCGGGACGGGGCCGGCGTGGTCACCGACGCCTGGGATATCCTGGCCCACTACGCTGGGCAGTTCCCCCACAAGATCCGCTCCCTTCGGATGGTGGAGCCCAGGAGCTTCTCCGCCGGGAGAGCGCCCGATCCGCCCGTCCAGCCCGCCCAGGAGAAAGCCCCGCCGAAAAAGGAATCCCGCCGGACGCTGGATCTCTCCAGAAACACCGAATTCACCGACGACCAGATCCGCATCATTCGCGCCCTGGCGGCCGGGGAGCTCCAGGTGGACGACATCATTGAGGCCTGCCAGATTCCCGCCCGGCGGGTGCTCTCCGCCCTCACCATGCTGGAGCTGGAGGAAATTGTGAAGCAGGAGGCCGGCAAGCGTTTTTATCTGCTGGCCGGTATCAAATAGGCATTCGTGCCAAAATAGAGAGCGTACGGGGCGGAGGTTTCCGCCGCGCCCGTGCGGATCTCAAATCCAGGAGGATGTAATGGCAAAATCGAGTCTCGTGATCGTGGAGTCTCCCGCCAAAGCGAAAACCATCGGCAAATATCTGGGCCCCGGCTACGAGGTCAAGGCCTGCATGGGCCACCTGCGGGACCTGCCCAAGAGCACCCTGGGGGTGGATGTGGACAACGACTTCGAGCCCAGCTACCGCCCCATCAAGGGCAAAGAGGACATCATCAACGACCTGAAAAAATCCGCCAAGAAGAGCGACGTGGTCTATCTCGCCACCGACCCGGACCGGGAGGGCGAGGCCATCAGCTGGCATTTGAAGGAGCTGCTGGGCCTTCAGGAGGGCAAGGCCCGCCGGGTGACCTTCAACGAGATCACCAAGCGGGTAGTCACCGATTCCATCGCCAAGCCCCGGGAGATCGACCAGAGCCTGGTGGACGCCCAGCAGGCCCGGCGCATTCTGGACCGGATTGTGGGCTACCAGCTCTCGCCCCTGCTGTGGAAGAAGATCCGCCGTGGCCTCTCCGCCGGGCGGGTCCAGTCTGTGGCCACCCGGATGGTCTGCGATCGGGAGCATGAGATCGCTGCCTTCCAGCCCCAGGAGTACTGGTCCCTGGATGTGCGCCTCAGCACTGACGGATCGGAGAAGAACAGCTTTTTCGCCCGCTACCACGGGGAGAACGGCAAAAAGAAGGACCTCAACGCCAAGGAGGACGTGGACGCGGTCATCGCCGCTGTGGAGGGAAAGCCCTTTACAGTCAAGTCGCTGAAACGGCAGGACAAGCAGCGGTCTCCCTCCGCGCCCTTCACCACCTCCACCCTCCAGCAGGAGGCCAGCCGGAAGCTGAGCATGACCCCCCGGCGCACCATGGCCATCGCCCAGCAGCTCTATGAGGGTGTGGATATCTCCGGCGAGGGCACTGTGGGCCTGATCACCTATATGCGTACCGACTCCCTCCGGCTCAGCGGCGAGGCGGTGGCGGCGGCCAGGAGCTTCATTCTGGGCCGCTACGGAAAGGACTACTGCCCGGCCAAGTCCAGGGTCTACAAGGCCAAGTCCGGCGCTCAGGACGCCCACGAGGCCATCCGGCCCAGCGACGTGGAGCTGACCCCCGAGCGGGTCCGCGCCGACCTCACCGCCGAGCAGTACCGGCTCTACCGGCTGATTTGGAGCCGGTTTGTGGCCTGCCAAATGAGCAACGCCGTGTACGACGGCATCTCCCTGGAGGTAGAGAGCGCGGGCCACAACTTCCGGGCCAGCAGCAGCAGTCTGAAATTCTCCGGCTATACCGCCGTCTACGAGGAGGGCAGGGACGAGGAGAAGGAAGAAAAAGAGGCCAAGCTGCCGCCCCTCACCGAGGGACAGTCTCTCCAGAAGCTGGGCTTCCAGCCCGACCAGCACTTCACCCAGCCCCCGGCCCGGTACACCGACGCCACCCTGATCCGGGCCCTGGAGGAGAACGGCATCGGCCGCCCCTCCACCTACGCCCCCACGGTCAGCACCATTCTGGACAGGGAGTATGTCATCAAGGAGGGCAAATACCTCAAGGCGACCCCGTTGGGGGAGACCGTCAACCAGCTCATGTGCGACAAGTTCGCCGACATCGTGGACACCGGCTTCACCGCCAACATGGAGAAGGAGCTGGACGACGTGGAGGAGGGCCAAAAGCAGTGGCGGACGCTGCTCCATGAGTTCTATGACCCCTTCCGGGCCGAGATAGAGAAGGCGGAGAAGGATTTGGAGGGCGTGCGATTGAAGGTGCCCGACGAGGAGTCCGACGAGGTCTGCGACGTCTGCGGCCGGAAGATGGTGGTCAAGAGCGGCCGGTTCGGGCGTTTCCTGGCCTGTCCGGGTTACCCGGAGTGCACATTTACCAAGCCCCTGGTGGTGGCCATGCCCGGGCGGTGCCCCAAGTGCGGCGGCAGAATCCTCAAAAAGACCAGCCGCAACGGCTACGCCTACTACGGCTGCGAGAACAACAGCAATAAGGACGAGAGTAAGCGCTGCGACTTCATGACCTGGGACATCCCCGTGGCGGACGACTGCCCGGTGTGCGGACAAACCATGTTCAAGAAGTCCGGGAAGGGCTTCAAGAAGCCCTACTGCATCAACGAGAAGTGTCCCAACTTCACCCCGGAGGACAAGCGGGGCGGCTGGCGCAAGAGCGCCGCCAAGAGCACCGCCAAGAGCGCCGCTGGGACAGAGGCCGGGGAGACAGCGGAGGCGAAGCCCGCCAAGTCCGCGGCCAAGTCTACCGCGAAATCCGCGAAGTCCACCAGCAAGACCGCGGCGAAATCCACGGCGAAGAAAACCGCCACGGCGAAAAAGACCTCTGCCGCCAAGAAACCGGCGGCACGGAAAACTACCAAGGGGACCTAAAGCTGGGCGATCTCCAGCCCCAGGGCCAGGGCGGCCCGCAGCATGGCCTCCTGCTCGTAGGTATGGGCCTCCTGGAGATTTTCCAGAAGGAGATCCAGTTTGCCTGTGTCCTCTGGCGGGAGGCTGGAGCGGAGGGCGTCCTCATGCCGATCCGCCAGCCGGCGGGTTTCGCGGTACTCCGTATCCGAGAGGTAAGATGGAATCCGATTTTCCCAGATGTAGGTGTAGAGGGCCTGTAAGAGGGTAAGCATTGTATCATTCCTTTCAAAATTATACCGTTTGGTCCAAAATTATTATAAATAGACCAAACGGTCTTGTCAAGAGGTTTCTATGAAAATTTTGGGGGATCGGCTTTTGAACTTACGAAAAAGCCGAAAATTGACAAGACAGATGGTCGCAGATGCGATCTCAGTTTCGGCGAAGTCATATGAGCGCTATGAAAATGATGAACGAGATCCCACTGCGCCTGTTCTGATGGCCCTTGCGGACTATTTTGGCGTGTCGGTAGATTATTTGTTGGGGCGGACAGATGTGAAATAGGATTGGGTGCCGTGGGGCTTCCAGCCCCTCGGGACCTGTGGAGGGGCTTTCCGGTCCCTACTCGCCCTGGGGCCACTTTTTGCCGCCAAAAAGTGGCCGGAAAAACCGCCAGCCCTACGGGCTGGACCCCCTTTTTCACGGGAGATTGGTGCTAGGCGGGAACCAGAGGAGCATTCATCGGTACTGCCTTGTTGCCCAACCGCTTCCTGTCGCTCCGTTCTACTCCGCGAGGGGCGGCCCCTACGGCATCCGGGCGAGGTAAGCAGTGACGCCACGAAGGGTAATTAGCACCCCGAAACGGGGAGCGCGCCGATGGATTTTTGCTGTGAGGTTCGTAAGAACATAGTCAAACAGCCGCTTCGCCTGATACACGGACCCAATGCCCGGTTTAGATTGGACAGGCCGAAGGGCGAGCGCAAAAATAATCCCTAAATTAGGATTCTCAAGGGTGAAACCCTTGAGCGGCTTTTTGGTGACTTTTTGTCCGTACAAAAAGTCACCCAGGGCGTGGGGCGGGAAGCCCCACAAAGGCAAGGGGGCCAAAGGCCCCCGTCGACAAGGAAACAAGTGACAATGAAAGCAACAGTAATCGGCGCCGGTCTGGCCGGCGTGGAAGCCGCCTGGCAGCTGGCCCGCCGGGGCGTCCAGGTGACGCTCTGCGAGATGAAGCCCCAAAAGATGACCCCGGCGCACAAGAGTGAAAACTTCGCCGAGTTGGTCTGCTCCAACTCCCTCCGGGGCGCGGGGCTGGAAAACGCGGTGGGCCTGCTCAAGGAGGAACTCCGCCGCTTAGACAGCGTGATTCTCCGGGCTGCGGACGCGACCAGGGTGGAGGCCGGCGGCGCCCTGGCGGTGGACCGCCACCGCTTCGCGGAGGCCGTGACAGCGGCCATCCGGGGCCATCAAAATATCACCGTGGTGGAGGGGGAAGTCACCGCCCTCCCGGCGGAGGGCGACGTCCTCGTCGCCACGGGCCCGCTGACCAGCGACGCCCTGGCGGACCACCTGCTCCAGCGCATCGGCGGGGAGGGGAGCACCCTCCACTTCTTCGACGCCGCCGCGCCCCTGGTGACCTTCGACAGCATCGACATGGACCGCGCCTGGTTCGCCTCCCGCTACGACAAGGGGACGGCGGATTATGTAAACTGCGCCCTCACCCAGGAGGAGTACAGGGCCTTCTGGCGGGAGCTGTGCGCGGCGGAGGAGGCCCCGGTCCACGGCTTTGAGGACAAGAACGTCTTCGAGGGCTGCATGCCCGTGGAGGTCATGGCCCGCCGTGGGGAGGACACCCTGCGCTACGGGCCTATGAAGCCCCGGGGGCTGCGGGACCCGAGGACAGGGAAGGAGCCCTACGCGGTCGCGCAGCTGCGCCGGGACAACAGCGAGGGGTCGGTCTACAACCTGGTGGGCTTCCAGACCCACCTGAAATTCGGGGAGCAGAAGCGAGTCTTCTCCATGATTCCGGCGCTGCGGAACGCGGAATATGTCCGCTACGGAGTCATGCACCGGAATACGTATTTGGATTCCCCCCGGCTGCTGGACCGATACTACCGGCTGAAAAGTGAGCCGAGAATTGCCTTTGCAGGACAGATGACCGGCGTGGAGGGCTATGTGGAGTCCGCCGCCTCCGGCTTTTTGGCGGGGGTGGAGCTGGCCCGGCGGCTCATGGGCCTGCCGCCCATTGACTTCCCCCAAGAGACCGCCATCGGGGCCCTGGGGCTGTACGTCTCCAACGGCACGGTGGGGGAGTTCCAGCCCATGAACATCAATTTCGGCATCATTCCGCCCCTGGACCACCGGGTGCGGGGCAAGCGGAACAAGAACGCGGAGATTTCCCGCCGCTCTTTGGACATTCTGGAGGGGCTGAAAGAGGAAATTTTCCGGGGCAGCGAGGCGGAGAACCAATAAAGGGAAATTACTTGACAGAGGAGATGGGACAGGCTATGAAAATTATTGTGGACGCCATGGGCGGGGACAACGCCCCCTTGGAGATTGTGCGGGGCGCGCTGAACGCCGCCAAGGCCCGGCCGGAGCTGGAGATTGTCCTGGTGGGCCGGGAGGCGGAGGTGAAAGCCGCCGTGTCCCAGTGTGGGGGACTGCCGGGAAACGCGTCCCTGGTGAACGCCACGGAGGCCATCGACATGCACGACGACCCGGCCACTGCTTTCCGCACCAAGAAGGACTCCTCTCTGACCGTGGGGCTGAACCTGCTGAAGAAGGGGGAGGGCGACGCCTTTGTCTCCGCCGGCAGCACGGGAGCCCTGCTCTCCGCCGGGACGCTGGTGGTCAAGCGGGTGCCGGGCATCCGCCGTGCGGCCATGGCCCCGGTGCTGCCCACGGCCAAGGGCAGCATGGTGCTCATTGACTGCGGCGCCAACGCGGAGTGCACGGTGGAATATCTGCTCCAGTTCGCCTACCTGGGCAGCTTCTATGCCAGTAAAGTATTAAAGCTTGACAAGCCGAGAGTGGGGCTTCTGAACATCGGCGCGGAGGACACCAAGGGCGACCGGCTGCGCCAAGAGGCCTACCAGACCCTCAAGGCCGCTGGGGAGGCCGGGCGGCTGAACTTCGTGGGCAACATGGAGGCCAAGGAGGCCATCAAAGGCGGCTGCGACGTGCTGGTGGCGGACGGGTTCTCCGGGAATGTGATGCTGAAAACCATCGAGGGCATGGGCTCCTTCCTGGGGAAGGAAATCAAGGGCATGTTCCTCAAGAGCCTCAAGACCAAGGTGGCGGCGCTGCTGGTGAAGAGCGGTCTGGATGACTTCAAGACCCGCCTGGACCCGGACACCATCGGCGGCACGCCCTTCCTGGGGCTCCAGAAGCCGGTGATCAAGGCCCACGGCTCCAGCGGGGCCAGGGCCATTGAAAACGCCGTCTATCAGGCGGCCAAGGCGGTGGAGGCGGACATGGCCTCCCAGATTGCGGCCAACATCCAGCTGATGAAGATTTCAGGCTGAGAAACTGGGAAAATGCCGGATACCCTATTGACAGGCGGTGGGAAAAGATTTATCATGCCATTGACCGCTGCATATAGAATGCAAGGAGGAAGATCGTTATGAAGGACGTCTTTGAACGCATGCAAGAGATCATCGCTGAGCAGTTTTCCGTGGAACCGGACGAAATCACCATGGACACGGATTTCGAGGGTGACTTGGGCGCCGACTCTGTGGATTTGGTGCAGCTGGTGATGAGCATGGAAGAGGAGTTCGAAATCGGCGAGGTGCGGGAGGAGGAACTGGCTGCCCTTTCCACTGTCGGCGACTGCGTCAACTTTCTCAATAGCAAGTTGGACAACTGATTGACGGAGAGGGCCTCGTCTCACGGGCGCGCGGCGTCCTGCGGGCGGGGCGTCTCTTTTGAGAGAGGAGGAGGAGTGTTGGAATCCCTGGAACGGAAGCTGGGCTATGTCTTCCATGACCGGGAGCTGCTGCGGGAGGCGCTGAATCACAGCTCCTACGCCAACGAGCACAAGGACGGCCTGGGCAGCAACGAGCGCCTGGAGTTTTTGGGCGACAGCGTGCTGGGCTTTGTGGCGGCGGAGTTCTTGTTCAAGGCCAACCGGACCCTGCCGGAGGGTGATCTGACCCGGATGCGGGCGGCGCTGGTGTGCGAGCAGAGCCTCTACCAGGTGGCCAAGGGCCTGGATCTGGGGCAGTATCTGCGCCTAGGCCGGGGCGAGGAGGCCGGCGGCGGCCGGACGCGCCAGTCCATCCTGGCGGACGCCACAGAGGCGGTGTTCGCGGCGGTGTATCTGGACGGCGGTATGGACGCGGCCCGGGCCCTGATAGAGCGGGTGCTGCTCAGCAACGCCCCCGCCGCGGAGGAGCGCCGGGACTACAAGACCACCCTCCAGGAGGTGGTCCAGCGCAGGAGCGGACAGGTGCTGACCTACCATATGGTGGACCAGAGAGGCCCGGACCACAACAAGACCTTCCACTTCGAGGTGCGCCTCAACGGCGACACCATCGGCCGTGGCGCTGGCCACAGTAAGAAGGAGGCTGAGCAGTCCGCCGCCAGCGACGCCCTACTTTTTCTTGAAAGAAAAAGTAGGCAAAAAGAACTTTAACCTCGCTACGCAGTCTCTGCTGTGGTCGAGTTCGCCGCACGGTGACGGCAGCGGGTTTCTAACCTGAGAGGCACATGTAGTTTCTTGAAAGAAAAAGTAGGCAAAAAGAACTTTAGCCTCGCTACGCAGTTTCTGCTGTGGGCAAGACTGCCGCACGGTGACGCTGGCGCGGTGGGAGACGGAGGACTCTCGCTTCTCTGCCGGATGGGCGAAGAAAGTTATTTGGCCTCGCAGGTGCCGCCGTGGGTGGGATTGCCGTATGGCCGCATAGGCTTGTCCGGCGGCGTTGACGCTGCCATTCGGAGCGGAGGAAAGGCGCGGACGCCTTTCTTGCGCTCGGGATGGCAGTTTTTCTCTGCGTTTGCGGAAATGAGAAAAGGGCTCCAAAAAAAGGTGGAAAAATGGAAACAGTTGTGCTATCATAGAGAGAAGCGCGATATGCTGTTTGATAGAAAAGCTTAAGGAGGCGGCGCTGTGTCCTTTTTGAACGCACTGATTTTAGGAATTGTCCAAGGGGTGACGGAGTTTCTCCCCATCTCCAGCTCCGGCCATCTGTCCATTGCCCAGAATCTGCTGGGTCTTGGGGTGGAGGAGGCCAACGACCTGTTTTTCGACGTTCTGCTCCATCTGGGCACCCTGGCGGCGGTGTTTGTGGCCTACTGGGTTGAGATTAAGGAGATGGTGCTGGAGTTCTTCCGCTTCATTAACGACGTTCGGAACAATGAGACGCCGGAAAAGGTTCCCCCGGCCCGCCGGCTCATTCTCCTCCTGATTGTGGGCACCCTGCCCCTGTTTCTGATTCTGCCCGTGATGGACGTGGTGGAGGGGCTCTCCGCCAACACCTGGTTCGTGGGCGGGGCCCTGCTGGTCACCGGCGTTCTCCTGTTCCTCTGCGACAGGGGGCGCAAGGGCAGGAAGACCGAGCGCAGCGCCACCATGGCGGACGTGCTGATTGTGGGCGTGGGTCAGGCCATCGCCACCTGCCCCGGCATCTCCCGCTCGGGCATGACCATCTCCATGGGCTGCTTCCGGGGCTTTGAGCGCCGCTTCGCGGTGCGCTACGCCTTCCTGCTCTCCATCCCGGCGGTGCTGGGGGCCAATCTGCTCCAGGCGCTGGACGTGGCGGAGACCGGGGTGAATGTGGACCTTATTCCCATGTACCTCCTGGGCATGGCCGCCGCCGCCGTGGCGGGCTATTTCTCCATCCGCCTGCTGCGCATGGTGGCGGACAAGGGCCGCTTCGGTGCGTTTGCCTACTACTGCTGGGCCGCCGGCGGCGTGACGCTGGTGCTGAGCCTGCTGAAGACCCTGGAGCTGCTGCCTTGGCTGAAAACCGCCTGAGAAGGGGAGACGTACCATGGCAAAGGAACTCTGGGACGCCTATGACAGGGATGGCCATTCCCTGGGCTTTGATCTGGTCCGGGGCGAGCCCATGCCGGAGGGCGTCTGGCATCTGGTGGCGGTGGTCTACTCCGTCACGCACGACGGCCGGGTGCTGGTGACAAAGCGGGCCCCTAACAAGGATTGGGGCGGCTACTGGGAGATCACCGGCGGCAGCGTGCTGAAGGGGGAGAAGCCGGTGGAGGGCGCTCTGCGGGAGCTGAGGGAGGAAACCGGCATCACCGTGGCGGCGGCGGATCTCCACCCCGTCTATGTCCAGGCCCGCCCAGGCATTGAAGGTTATCCCTCCATTTACCACTGCTTTGTGGTATTCTTTGACCCGGCGGAACAGGCCATTCTGCTCCAGGAGGGGGAGACGGTGGACTACCGCCTGATGCCCTATGAGGAATTTACACATTTTATTGAGACAGACGCCTTTGTGCCCGCCATCGCCCGGCGTTTCCTGGACCACCGGGAGGAGCTGGAACGGATCATTCTGTCCCACATAGGAAAGAGAAGGAAGTAAGAGGTTATACCATGGCAACATCAGCGAAAAAAAGCGCCTCCGGCAAGAAGGGGGGCGGTGCCGGCAAAACCTCCGGCGCGAAAAGCTCCGGCAGTAGGAGCAACGGTTCCAGAAGCACCGGCGGCAAGGGCGCGTCCTCCCGGACCTCCGGCTCCAAAGCCCGCGCCTCCGCCGCCAAGTCCAAGCGCCCCATCCGCCGGGAGGCGATAGGTATTGTTTTCCTGCTGCTGGACCTGCTGGTGATTATCAGCCTGTTCAGCGGCGACGGCTGGTTCATCGCGTGGCTGCCCAAGCTGCTGAAGGGCCTGCTGGGACCGGGCTTCTTTCTGATGATCCCGGCGCTGTTGGTGGGGGCGTGGATTCTCCTGACCCACCGGGGAAAGCCGGTGTGGCTTCGCGTGACCAGCGCCCTGCTGGTGCCCTATCTCTTCGGCGGCGTGTACCACATGCTCTTCAGCAAGGTGGAGCTGACGGGGGTGGATGGCTTTTTCCCCCGGCTCTGGAAGAGCGGCATTGAGTTGAAGAGCGGCGGAACGCTTTCCGGCGCCACGGCCCAGGGGTTTATGACCGTGCTGGGCAAGGTTGGCTCCGCGGCGGTTTTTATCCTGCTGATAGCTGCGCTGCTGATGGTGGTGTTCCAGGTGACGCCCGTCCAGATTGCGGCCTGGTTCTACGCCATGTGGCGGGAGAGGCCCAGCTACCGTGAGGACGACTACTACGACGATGACGACGATGACGGGGAGGATGAGGAGGAGGATCTCATGCCCATCCGTCCGGAACCCAGGCGGCAGGTGGAGCCCCGCCGTCAGGTCGACTCCAGGCGGCAGGCGGAGGACCGCCGGCAGACGGCGGCGGCCCGGAAGCGCGCCGCTATCGACATCCCTCTGGATGACGAGCCGGTGAGCGACCCCTTTGAGGACAAGCCGGAGGAGGAAGATGCGTTCCTGCCCGCGCCCAAGACGGGGAAGGCCGGCTTCTTCCGCCCCAGGGACAAATCGCAAAAGACGCCGGCGGATCTGTTTGGCGGCGACAACGAGGCCGAAGAGGAGCCGGCGCCCGTTCCCCAGTTGAAGTCAGACACTCTGGAGGTGGTGGATCGCAATCCGAAGGACCTGCCGGAGCCCAAGCTCTACGATCAGGACGCCGAGCCGGATCCGGAACCCGCGCCCACGCCTGTGCCTGAGACCCGGGAGAGCGCGCCCACGCCGGTTGTCCCGGCAGTCTCCGCGCCCGCCCCGGATCCGGATCAGAAATCCCGCCGGCGCACCGCCGCCCAGGAGCTGGAGGACGCCTCCGCCCAGGTGGCCCAGGAGATTGCCAGCGGCATGGCGGCGGGGGAGGGGCAGTACGTCTACCCGTCCGTGGACCTGCTGGATCGGAATCTCCAGGACAACTACATCGAGGCCGGCGCGGAGCTGCGCACCAACGGCCAGCGTCTGACGGACACCCTGCGCAGCTTCGGCGTCAACGCGGCGGCGGGGGACGTGGTCCGCGGCCCCGCCATCACCCGCTACGAGTTCCAGCTGGAGCAGGGAGTCAAGCTCAGCAAGGTCACCAATCTGGCGGACGATATTGCCCTGGCCCTGGGAGCCAGCGGCGTGCGCATCGCGCCCATCCCCAACAAGAGCTCCGTCATCGGCATTGAGGTGCCCAACCGCACCGTCTCGGCGGTGCTGATCCGGGACGTGATTGAGTCCCGGGCCTTCCAGGAGCACAAATCCCATGTGGCCTTTGCCGTGGGCAAGGACATCGGCAACCGGGAGATCGTGGGCGACATCGCCAAGATGCCCCATATGCTCATCGCCGGCACCACCGGCTCTGGCAAGTCCGTATGCACCAACTCCCTCATCATCAGCCTGCTCTACAAGTCCAGCCCCGAGGACGTGCGCTTCATCATGGTGGACCCGAAGATGGTGGAGCTGGCCCCCTACAACGGCATTCCCCACCTGCTGATCCCCGTGGTCACCGACCCGAAGAAGGCCGCCGGTGCCCTCCAGTGGGCAGTGTTCGAGATGATGAAGCGGTACAAGACCTTCTCCGAGCTGGGGGTCAAGAAGCTGGAGGAGTACAACACCCTGGCCAGACAGCGGGAGGATCTGCCCCACATGGCGTCCGTGGTGGTGGTCATCGACGAGCTGGCGGACCTGATGGTGGTGGCCGCCAAGGAGGTGGAGGAGTCCATCTGCCGGGTGGCCCAGATGGGCCGCGCCGCCGGCATGCACCTGGTCATCGCCACCCAGCGGCCCTCCGCCGACGTGATCACCGGCCTTATGAAGGCCAACATCCCCAGCCGCATCGCCTTTGCCGTGGACGGCGCTG
>CANRHK010000045.1 GCA_947630395.1 uncultured Oscillospiraceae bacterium | reverse complement strand
TGATCACCGGCCTCATGAAGGCCAACATCCCCAGCCGTATCGCCTTTGCGGTGGACGGCGCGGTGAACTCCCGCATTATCCTGGACGCCAGCGGCGCGGAGAAGCTGGTGGGCCGGGGCGACATGCTCTACGCCCCCCTGGGCGGCGGCAAGCTGCGGGTCCAGGGCTGCTACATCACTCCGGAGGAGATCGAGCGGGTGGTCAGCTTCGTCAAGTCCAACAGCGAGGCCCACTACTCCGACGAGGTCATCAAAAAGATCGAGGAATCCGTCCAGGAGAAGGAGAAGAAGGGCGGCGCCTCCGCCGCCGAGCCGGAGACCTCCGAGGAGGAGAGCGACGAGCTGCTGCCCGCCGCCGTGGAGGTCATCCTGGAGACGGGACAGGCCTCCGTGTCCATGCTCCAGCGGCGGCTGAAGCTGGGCTACTCCCGGGCCGCCCGTCTGGTGGACCAGATGGAGGAGCGGGGCTATGTGGGTCCCTTCGAGGGCTCCAAGCCCCGGCAGCTGCTGATCACCAAGGCCCAATGGCAGGAGATGCAAATGGGCGCCGCCGGCGCTTCCGCCGGCGGGGAGTCGGACGATGCCCCCTGGGACGACGAGGAATAGAGTCTACCAAAATATGTAACAGAAAGAGCGGTGTATGCGTCGCCTCAGGCGGCGGATACGCCGCTTTTTTGCCGTCTTTGTTACCGCGATTTACATAAAAGGAGGGGCGGAAGCGGGGGAGGAAAAAAGAAATTTGCGGAAAATCCGCGATATTCCCTTGACGCGGGCCGGGGATTTGTGTATCATGTCAGTGTGGTTTTTTGTCATTTCCAGGCGGAGAAAAGTTTACATAAGGTATCGGCTGAAAACAAGCGAGGAAGGTATCAAACCGGCATGATTCGACTGACAGACGTAGTGAAGGAATATCCCAACGGCACCCACGCCCTCAACGGCCTCAGCCTGGAGATCCAGGACGGGGAGTTTGTGTTTCTGGTGGGGCCCTCCGGCAGCGGCAAGTCCACGGTGATCAAGCTGCTCATCGGGGAGGTGGAGCCCACCGAGGGCCGGGTGATGGTCAACGGCTTCTCCTTGCGGAACATCCAGGAGTGGCAGATCCCCTATATGCGCCGCACCGTGGGCGTCATTTTCCAGGATTTCCGCCTCATTGAGCACAAGACGGTATATGACAACATGGTCTTCGCCATGCGGGCCGTGGGCGCGGGCCCCAGGGAGATCAAAAAGCGGGTGCCCTACTGCCTGAACCTGGTGGGGCTGGAGGACAAGAGCCGCCAGCTGCCCTCGGAGCTCTCCGGCGGTGAGCAGCAGCGGGTGGCCATTGCCCGGGCGCTGCTCAACAACCCCAGCACCATCATCGCCGACGAGCCCACCGGAAACCTGGACCCGGCCCGCTCCCTGGAGATCATGCGACTGCTGGAGCGCATCAACGCCCTGGGTACCACGGTGCTGGTGGTGACCCACGAGAAGGACCTGGTCAACCGCTTTGACAAGCGGGTGGTGAAGCTGAACCAGGGCAAAGTGGTGGCCGACGGCAAGGGCTACAGCGGGAGGAAAGCGCAATGAGGGGCCGCAATCTGTTTTATTTCGCCCGGGAGGGCGCCTACAACATGTTCAGCCACGGCTTCATGTCCTTTGCCGCCGTGGGGATTACGGTGGCCTGTCTGCTGATTATGGGCACCTTCACCATGGTGGCGATCAACATCAACGCCATGATGGAGGATCTGGAGAACCAGAACCAGATGCTGGCCTTCGTGGAGATGGGCATGAGCGAGGAGGAGGCCAGGGGCCTGGAGTCCCAGCTGCTCCAGGTGCCAAACGTCAGCGGCGTCACCTTCATCTCCAACGCCCAGGCGGCGGAGGAGTTCCGGGACCGCTACGAGAATGAGGAGCTGTACACCGGCATCCCCGACAGCAACTACCGCCACCGCTACGCCATCAATCTGAAGGATATCGGCCGCATCGCCGAGACCAAGGCGGCGCTGGATGCCATCCCCGGCATCGAGGACGTCCGGGCCGCCGAGGCGGAGGCCCAGGGCTTTATCACCATCCGGAATGTGGCCGGCGTGGTATGCGTGGTCCTCATCGCGGTGCTGTTTGTGGTGTCCATCTTCATCATCGCCAACACCATCAAGCTGACCACCTTTGACCGCCGGGACGAGATCGCCATCATGAAGATGGTGGGTGCCACCAACGGCTTCATCCGCTGGCCCTTTGTATTTGAGGGGCTCCTGCTGGGACTTTTCTCCGCGGTCATCGGATTCTTCCTCCAGTGGGGGCTCTACGAGGCCATTGCCCGCTCCGTGGCCACCAACGACACCATCAACTTTATCAGCGTGGTGCCCTTTGCCGGCTTGTGGCACTACGTGGCGGGCATCTTCGCGGCGGCCGGCATGGTTATCGGCGTGGGCGGCAGCCTCTCCGCCATCCGCAGGTTCCTGCAAGTATAGGAAAGGTCGTGTATGCATGAAGAAATGGTACAAGCTGACGGCGCTGCTTCTGGCGGTTTTGTTCGTGCTGGCCGCGGTCCCGGCGGGGGACGGCACCAGCATCCTGCCCCAGGCCCAGGCGCTGACCCAAAAGGACATCGACGCGCTGAAGGATCAGGCCAATGAGCTGAAGGGAAAGCGCCGGGAGGTGGAAAAGCAGCTGGCGGAGCTGAAAAACGACCGCTCCACCGTGCTCCAGCGCATCAACCTCTTAAACCAGCAGATCGCCATCACCGAGGAGGAGATTGCCAACACGGAGAGCGAAATCTCCGGCTACCAGGTCCTGCTGGACCAGACGGCTTATGAGCTGGAGGAGAACAAGAAACAGGAGGAGAAACAGTACGCCCTGTTCTGCGAGCGGGCCCGGGTGATGGAGGAGGCGGGCACCGTCTCCTACTGGGCTGTGATCTTCAAAGCGGAGAGCTTCTCCGACCTGCTGGGCCGTCTGGCGGACATCCAGGAGGTCATCAACTACGACCAAGGTGTGCTGGACACCCTGCGGCAGCTGCGGGCCGGGATTGAGGAGAAGCAGGCATACCAGGAGGAGCTGAAGGCGGAGGCCGAGGCCGCCAAGGCGGAGCTCCAGCAACAGCAGCAATCCCTGGAGAGCCAGCGCACCGAGGCCAACAACCTGGTGGCGGAGATTGAGGCCAACATGGCCGAGTATCAGGACCTCTGGGCGGAGATCGAGGCCGACGAGAAGGCGGTTGAGGCCGATATCAAGAAGAAGACCGAGGAGCTGGCCCGGCAGCAGGCGGCGGCCAATGGCGGCGCCACGACCCCCAGCGTGGGCGGTTATATCTGGCCGGTGACCACCAGCAGGAAGATCAACTCCCCCATGGGCAGCCGGAACACCGGCATCCCCGGCGCATCCACCAACCACAAGGGGGTGGACATCGGCGGCGTGTTCTACTCCAGCAGGGTCCTTGCCACCAAGGCTGGCACGGTCATCACCTCCAAGCGGTCCAGCTCCTACGGCGAGTACGTGGTCATCTACCACGGCCCCGGCAACACCACCCTCTACGCCCACATGAGCCAGCGCATGGTAAGCGAGGGCGACGTGGTGGTCCAGGGCCAGGTCATCGGCATCACCGGCTCCACCGGTATCGCCAACGGGCCTCACCTCCACTATGAGATCACTGAAAACGGCGCCCGGGTGAATCCGCTGAACTACCTGCCCGGCTGGATCAAGAACTGGTAAATTACGGCGCGCCATCCGCGAAAAAAACAGCATAGCACCGCTTTCTCCGCCATAGTATGGTGGGGAAAGCGGTTTTTTGCCGTTACCGGATTCCTCCGTTACCGGGCGGCAAGCTGCGTAGAGCAGCGACTGAAGACCCGTGATAAAAGTTCTTTTTGGTTCTTTTTCTTTCAAGAAAAAGAACGAAGGAGGCGGTTTTTATGTTGGGATACATCGTCTATGGCGACGGCCCCAAGCGGCCGGAGCTGGGGGAGCGGCAACTGCCCGGAGGCAGCTTTGTGACTATGCGGATGGGCCAGCCGGCCCACCCCAACAGTCCCTTTGCCCGGCGACGGGCTCTGCTGGGCGCCCGGCAGCTGCGGGATCTAGGGGTGCGGACGGCCGTCTTTCCGGTGGACTTCCCCTACAGCGCCCTCTTTATCCGGCAGGGGATTGTGCCGGTGGACACCCTGCCCCTGCGGCGGGCGCTGGCCGCGCCGCTGACGAGGCGGCGGCTGGAGGCTATGGGGCTGCCGCCCACCCAGGCGGTGGTGGCCATCTCCGGCGACAGGGCCAGCCGGGAGACGGCGGAGGCGGCCAAGCTCCTGGCCCTCAGCTACCGGTATGTGCTCCTCAGCGTCCGCAGCGGGGGAGAGGAATTCGCCAGAGAGCTCCGGCGGGAGTACGGCATCTCTCTGCTGCTGTCCCCCACGGTGGACCAGCTGGACAGGGCGGACGCCCTGCTGCTCTTTGCCCCCAGGGGGGATTTGAAGGGGGAGAACCGGATCCTCTATACCCTCTACCCGGGCGGCGAGGCGGGAGGGGGGAGACTGCCCATCCGCCTGCCACAGGCCCTCTCGGATCAGCTGGAGCCCAACTGTGACCGGGAGCAGCTGGCCGCGGCCATCTATGGGCAGGGGGGACTGACTCTGGAGCAGCTAATCGCGGAAATTCCTTGTTGACAGAAAGAGGAAATCCCTATATAATGCAGGGATGGTAATCTATCTTGGCGTTCTACGCCCAGGTATCCGTGAAAAGGGGACGCCACGTTACGAATGATGGAAGGGAGCAAAACATCATGGCAGAAAAAAAAGAGTTTAAAATGAGTCAGGCCCGCTTTGACGAGCTGCAAAAGGAACTGAATTATCTGAAGACCACCCGCAGCGACGAGGTGGCGGAGATGATCAAGGTGGCCCGTGGCTTCGGCGACCTCAGCGAAAACAGCGAGTACGACGAGGCCAAGAACGAGCAGGGCAAGCTCTATTCCCGCATCGGTGAGCTGGAGAACGTACTGCTCCACGCCGTCATCATTGAGGAGGACGAACTGCCCACCGGCCAGGTGACTATCGGCGCCACCGTCACCGTCACCGCCCTCGCCAACGGCCGCAGCCGCACGGTGAAGATCGTGGGCTCCCAGGAGGCCGACGCCATGCACGGCATCATCAGCGAGGATTCCCCCTTCGGCAAGGCTCTGATGGGCGCCCAGGAGGGCCAGGTGGTCACCGTCAGCGCCCCCGCCGGGGACATGGAGTACAGCGTAGACAAGATCGAGCGGTAAATCGCGCCGCTATTTACCAAAGAGGAGAAAGACAATGGCAGAGAAGAACAACGAGCTCAGCGACATCCTCCGCATCCGCCGGGAGAAGCTCAGCGCCCTCCAGGCCGAGGGCCGGGACCCCTTCCAGATCACCAAGTTCACGGTGAGCCATCACGCCCAGGAGATCAAAGATCATTTCGACGCCCTGGAGGGGACGGCGATCACCGTGGCCGGCCGCCTTATGAGCAAGCGGGGCATGGGCAAGGTCAGCTTCTGCGACCTCCAGGACCGCTCGGGCCGCATCCAGCTCTACGCCCGGAAGGACGAGATGGACGCTGAGGCCTACGACCGCTTCAAAAAGTACGATATCGGCGACATTGTGGGCGTCAGGGGTGAGGTCTTCCGCACCCAGCGGGGGGAGATGAGCGTCCGGGCGAAGGAGATCACCCTGCTGAGCAAGTCCCTGCTGCCTCTGCCGGAGAAGTTCCACGGCCTCACCGACGTGGAGACCCGCTGCCGCCAGCGGTATGTGGATCTGATTGTGAACCCGGAGGTGAAGCGGAATTTTGAGATCCGCTCCAAATTCATCCAGTATGTCCGGCGGTTTATGGACGGCCGGGGCTACATGGAGGTGGAGACGCCGGTGCTGAACACCCTGGCCGGCGGCGCCGCGGCCCGGCCCTTCATCACCCACCACAACACCCTGGATATCGACATGTACATGCGCATCGCCACCGAGCTGCCCTTAAAGCGGCTTATTGTGGGCGGCCTGGAGCGGGTGTATGAGATTGGCCGTATCTTCCGCAACGAGGGCATGGACAACCGCCACAACCCGGAGTTCACCACCATCGAGCTCTACGAGGCCTACGCCGATTTCCACGACATGATGGATATCGCCGAGGGCATCCTCTCCGGCGCGGCCAAGGAGATTCTTGGCGGCTATCAGGTGACCTGGCAGGGCCAGAACATCGACCTGACCCCCGGCTGGCGCAGGCTCACCATGGTGGACGCGGTGAGGGAGTACGCCGGTGTGGACTTCGGCGCCGTCACCGATGACGCCGAGGCCGTGGCCGCCGCGGGTGCCATCGGTGTGGAGCTGGCGGAGACGGCGGACAAAACCTGGGGCAACGCCCTCTACGCCTGCTTCGACCAGAAGGTGGAGGAGAAGCTGATCCAGCCCACCTTTATCACCATGTACCCGGTGGAGGTGTCCCCGCTGACCAAGCGCAGCCCGGCGGACCCCCGGCTCACCGAGCGGTTCGAGCTGTTTATCTGCCGCAGCGAGATGGCCAACGCCTACTCCGAACTCAACGACCCCATCGACCAGCGGGCCCGGTTCGAGAAGCAGATCGAGCTGCGGGAGCGGGGCGACGACGAGACGGAGATGCTGGACGAGGACTTCCTCACCGCCTTGGAGTACGGCATGCCCCCCACGGGCGGTCTGGGCATGGGCATCGACCGCTGCGTGATGTTGCTGACGGGCAACGACTCCATCCGCGAGGTTCTGCTGTTCCCCACCATGCGGCCGTTAGATTGATATAACCGCTGTGCCGCAGCGGTTACAAGATGTATTTCCCGTGAAAACCATCCAATTGGGAAAAATTTCAGGAAAACTATGCCACGAAACACCAGACACCGCCGGAAGCGTGCCGCTTCCGGCGGTGTCTTTTCCTATAAAGTTTACATAATATTTTTCGCTATTGCCGCTCGAACCCCAGATACCGGGTGCCCTGGAAGGTCAGATACCCGCTGTCGCCCTCGGCCAGTTGGCCGTACTCCTGGCCGCTTAATTGGAGCTCCATCCGGTCGCCGCTCTCCACCTCGAAGGTGGCGTAATACCAGGTGGAGGAGTGGCCCGCCATGTTCTGGGTACCGGCGCGGTGGGTGACGTCGGTCCGCTTGGCCACCACCACCGCGCCCACTGTCAACCGGGGGGAGTGGTTATTCTGGTTCCACTGGCCGATGCCTCGGATGAAGGTGAAAAGCACCATGCCGAGGATTAGAAAAAACGCGCCAAAAAACAGAATCTCAAACGCGCCGCTGAACATAAATCCCATATCAGAGCACTCCTTTCTCCGCTAAAAGCTCCTGGATCCGGCTCTCGCCATAGACGGCAACACCCGCCGCCAGCAGCAGCTCCGCCGCCAAGCCGTTCCCCGGCGCCACAGTGCCTGTAAAGGTGCCGTCATAGACAGCGCCGCAGCCGCAGGAGGGGCTGCGCTCCTTCAGCACCGCCCGCTTTACGCCGTGCTTTTCCGCCGCGGCCAGCGTCCGCTCCGCCCCCAGGCGGAAGGCCGCCGTCACATCCCCGCCGGATTTGGACAGCACCCGATCCCCCACCCGCTCCGACGGCTCGTGGGGAATTTTGAGCCCGCCCAAGCACTCCGGGCAGACCGGCACCAAATCGTAGGCCTCCGCCAGACGGTGGGCCAGGGGATGGTAGTTGTTTCCGCCGTTGTACTTGCAATTCCGGCCCAGCAGGCAGGCGGAGATCAGCAGCTTCTCCTTCACAGCGGCAGATCCTTCCCGTCCAGCACGGCCCGCACCAGCTTGTCGCCCGCGTACTCCAGCTTCAGGGAGAAGAAGGGGCAGTCTGGGTCATCAATGAGCCGGAAGAACACCTTGTCCCCCTCCCAAATGGGGAGAGCCTGGACCCTGCTCTTGGGCACCCACTTCAGGTCGCCCTCGTCGCATTCATGAAGTTCCCCAGTCCAGCCGGTGGCGGTGTAGAGATACATGTACTCCGTTTCATGACCCTGGAACACGAAGGTCACCACCGCCCGGATGCGGTAGTCGGTGAGGGTGAGGCCGGTTTCCTCCCATACCTCCCGGAGCAGGCAGTCCTCTGGGCTCTCGTCCTTCTCAAACTTGCCACCCACGCCAATCCACTTGTCGTGGTTGATATCGTTTTTCTTCTTCACCCGGTGGAGCATCAGGTACTCCTGCCGGTCATTTTCCAGGTAGCAAAGGGTACAGTTGAACATGGTTCTGTTCCTCACTCACACGTTAAACCGGAACAGGATGATATCCCCGTCCTTCACCACATAGTCCTTGCCCTCCAGGCGGACCAGGCCGCGCTCCTTGGCGGCGGCCATGGTGCCGGCGGCCACCAGGTCGTCATAGGCCACCACCTCGGCGCGGATGAAGCCACGCTCAAAGTCGGTGTGGATCTTCCCAGCGGCCTGGGGAGCTTTCATTCCCCTGGTGATGGTCCAGGCCCGCACCTCGTCCTCGCCGCCGGTGAGGAAGGAGATATAGCCCAGCAGGTCGTAGCTGGTCTGGATCAGGCGGTCCAGACCCCGCTGCCGGAGGCCGAACTCCGCCATGAACATGGCAGCGTCCTCCTCGTCCATGCCGGCGATGTCCTCCTCGAACTTGGCCGCCGCGGGCAGCACCGCCGCGCCCTGTTCCGCCGCCAGGGCGGCCAGGGCCTGGTAGTGGGGGTTGTTCTCATAGCCGGCCATGCCATCCTCGTCCAGGTTGGCCACGTAGATCACCGGCTTGATGGTCAGCAGGCCGCCATCCTGTAGGATGTTCTTATCCTCATCGGTGAAGGGGAAGGAGGCGGCGGGCTTCCCGTCGGAGAGGTGCTCAATGAGGCCCTTGCACATCTCCACCTCCCGCTTGGCCTTCTTGTCGCCGCTCTTGGCGCCCTTGGTGTACCGCTCCAGGCGGCGCTCCACCAGCTCGATGTCCGCCAGAATCAGCTCCAGCCGCAGCGTCTCCGCGTCCCCGGCGGCGTCGGCCTTTTCCAGAAACAGCTCGTCGTTTTCAAAGCAGCGCACCACATGGACCAACGCATCCACCTGACGGATGGCCGACAGGTAGGCGTTGCCCCGGCCGCCGCCCTTCTTGATGCCCACCACGTCCACGAAGTCGATGGTGGCGGGGGTGTACTTCTTGGGGTGATAGTACTCCGCCAACCAGTCCAGGCGGGCGTCGGGCACCTTGGCCTGTCCTACGTTGGGCTTTGCCGCCACATTGGAATAGCTGCCGGTCTCGGCTTTCGCGCCGGTCAGCGCGTTAAAGAGGGTGGATTTCCCCACGTTTGGCAGACCTACGATTCCCAGTTTCATACATCACAATCTCCTTATTTGAGCGGCAGTCGCCGGTATGGGGGTATTATATCACACGATTCCCGGTTTCTCAATACCGTTTCCGCAGTGTTCCGGCGAAATTCCCGCTCCTCCGCCGCCGGCGTCAAAAAGCCCCCGCCGCTTTTGTGCACCTTTTTTCGACAGGCCGACTTCTCATCCGCTGAAAATCGTGTTATACTGCGTGGGAGAAGACTTATAAAGGGGAATCTCTCTGTGGAAAATCAGCAAAAGCGCGCCATCGGCCGCAGTCACGACGTGGATATGACGGAGGGCAGCATCTTTCGGCACCTGCTGTTCTTCGCCCTGCCGCTGCTGGCGGGACTGCTGTTTCAGCAGATGTACAACATGGTAGACACCTGGGTGGTGGGCCGGTACGTCAGCGAGGAGGCTTTCTCCGCCGTGGGGACTGTATCGCCCATTGTCAACATGCTCATCGGCTCCTTCACGGGGCTGGCCAGCGGCGCGGGGGTGGTGATCTCCCAGTACTACGGCGCCCACCGGGAGGAGCGGGTCAGCCAGGCGGTGCACACCGCCATGGTCCTCACCGCTATTCTCTCCGCCGTGTTTACCATTGTGGGTATCGGCATGACGCCAGCCATGCTCCGCTTTATGAAAACCCCGGCCGAGGTGTTCCCGGAGTCCTACACCTATCTGACCATCTACTTCGCCGGCATGGTGGGCCTCATGTTCTACAACATGGGCGCCGCCATTCTGCGGGCGGTGGGGGACTCCCGGCGGCCCTTCTATTTCCTGGTGGCCTGTGCGGTGGCAAACACGGTGCTGGACCTGCTGTTTGTCATCAAGTTCCACCTGGGCGTGGCCGGCGTGGCCTACGCTACCATCATCGCCCAGGCCATCTCCGCCGTGCTCACCGTTATTACGCTGATGCGCACCCGCTCCTGCGTCCGGGTGGAGCTGCGGAAGCTCTCCATCCACCCGGCGCTGCTGGGGAAGATGATCCGGGTGGGTATTCCCGCGGCGTTGCAGATGGCTATCACCGCTTTCTCCAACGTGTTTGTGCAGTCCTACATCAACCAGTTCGGCAAGGAGTGCATGGGCGGCTGGACCGCCTATACCAAGGTGGATCAGCTTATCTTCCTGCCCATGCAGTCCCTGGGCCTGGCCGCCACCACCTTTGTGGGCCAGAACCTGGGCAGCGAGCAGCCGGAGCGGGCCCAAAAGGGCGTCCGCACCTCCCTGGCCATGGCGTCGGCGGTGACCGTGGTTATCAGCGCCCTGGTGATTGCGGCGGCCCCCCATCTGGTGACGGTCTTTATTGACGCGGACAAGTCCCCCCAGGTGGTGGAGTACGGTGCACTGTTCCTCCGGCGTCTGACGCCCTTTTATGTGCTCTGCTGCGTCAACCAGATCTATGCCGCCGCCCTCCGGGGCGCGGGGGACTCCCGGGCGCCCATGGTTATCATGCTGTTCGCGTTCGTGCTGTTCCGGCAGGTTTATCTGTTCACCGTGTCCCGCTATATCAGCAACACCATCCTGCCCCTGGCCATGGGCTATCCCGCCGGATGGCTGGTTTGCAGCCTGCTCACCCTGCTCTACTACCGCCACGTCCACCTGGACCGCCAGTCCTTGGTCCGGGCAGGGGGGGATCCGCGCACCGGGAAAAGAGAGAAATATTCCGCCCAACATCGGGAAAATGTCCATTTCCTGTTGACTTTTTTCTGAAGTACGATATAATCTGATATAAAGTATTATGTTGGGCGGTTTTGACGATGACATATAAATTGCTCTGTGACAGCTGCACCGATTTCACGCCGGAGATGCATACGGACACACATGTGGTCAAGGTGCCCCTCAGCATCCACATCGGCACGGAGACCATGGTGGACGATGAAAACCTGATCCAGGGTGAACTTCTGAAAAAGATGAAGGCCTGGCCGGACGCGCCCAAGACCTCCTGCCCGGCGCCCCACCTGTACGCCGATCAGTTCATCGATGGGAACAACTACATTGTGACCCTCTCCGCCAAGCTCTCCGGCTCCTATAACGCCGCCGTCCAAGGCATGAAGCTCTACCGGGAGGAGGGCGGAAAGGGCAACGTCCACGTCTTCAACTCCCGCTCTGCCACCTGTGGCCAGACTCAGGTAGCCCTTCAGGTTCAGGAGCTGGCGGAGAAGGGGACGCCTTTCCGGGAGGTTGTGGAGAAGGTGGAGCGCTTCATCAGCGAGATGCACACCCTCTTTGTACTGGAAAATCTGGACAATCTCCGCAAAAACGGCCGCCTCACGAAAATGCAGTCCCTGGTGACGGGGGCCCTCCATGTGAAGCTCCTCTGCGCCGGTACCCGGGAGGGGGAGATTGAGAAGCTGAGCCAAGGGCTCACCATCCGCCAGACCCTGGCGAAGATGGTGGCCAAGGCCGCCGAGGACCCCGGCCACCCGGAGAAGCGGGCCATGATTACCCACTGCAACTGCCTGGACCGGGCGGAGCATGTGCGGGAGCTGCTGCGCAAGCGGTGCCAGTTCCGGGAGATTCTCATTGTGCCCGCCAGCGGCATCTCCACCGTCTATGCCAACGACGGCGGCATCGTATTGACCTACTAGTCTGTTGTGTGTTCCCAAAATAGAGAGAGACCAAAGGGGCCGGGTGCGTCAGCACCCGGCCCCTTTGGTCGTTATTTTGCTTTTTCCTTCTTCTCGTCCTTTGTCCTCTGTGGCTCCTCCGGCTCCTCATAGAGCAGGAACCCCGTCAGGGATTTGGCCAGGGCCGCGAAGATGGCGGAGGTGATTACCAGCACGCCGCAGTCCTGGGGCAGTGTCAGCTGGAAGCTCTCCGGCACCAGGCGCCCGTCCTCAAAGGACAGCTGCCGCATAAAGGCCACCGCGGAGCGGAAGCGGGCCACAAACTCCGTATACAGCGCCCGCACCGCCTCCTCGCCGTGTCCGGCGGGTAGCATCTTCTGGATGCAGGAGATGCTGAGGCTCTGCTTCAAGGTGCAGATGATGATCAGGTAGGCGATGTGGACCCGGGAGTACTTCTTCTTCACCGGCGGGGGCATCACCTTCATCCGCACGTAGTTGTTGATGATGCTGGCGGTGATGGACTTCTCATCCTCATCCCCGCCCACGGGAGAGAGGTAGCGCTTGAGCAGAATGATGACCTGGTCCATATACAGATCCAGCTGGGGCAGGCGCTCCCAGTCGGGGAGGTCGAATTGGGAGAGAATCTCCACCCAGGCCGCCAGCCGCTGGGCGGCCGCCGCGTTGTCCATGTACATGCACATGGCCTCCTTGCAGTAATCTTTCCCCCAGTATATCGGATTTTTGCGCATAATGCAATATGGAAAATCAAAAAATAATCTGTGTCCACCGCTTGACATAATGATATAAGCGATATATAATAATATTAAATATTAGATGTAATGGCGATCGGAATCTGAAAGGAGGAGCGTCATGGAGGATAAGACAATGAAGCGGGCGCAGACCGCAGGGGAGGAGAGGGCCAACACCATCTCCCACGGCGTGGGAGCCCTGCTGGCCCTGGTGGGCACGGCGCCGCTGCTGGCGCGGGCCGTCAGGAGCGGATCGGCCAAGGAGGTGTTCAGCCTGGGGGCCTACGCCCTCAGCCTGATTGTGCTGTACACGGCCTCGGCGGTGTACCACGGGGCGAAGCAGCCCCAGCGCAAGGCCCGGCTGCGGGTGATGGACCACTGCTCCATTTTCCTGCTGATTCTGGGGACCTATATTCCCATGTCCCTGCTTGTCATCGGGGGGAGAATGGGCTGGATGCTGTTTCTCACCAACACTACCCTGGCGGTCATCGGGG
>CANRHK010000044.1 GCA_947630395.1 uncultured Oscillospiraceae bacterium | reverse complement strand
CGGCCTTCGGGTCCACGAGGAGGCCCTGAAGCGGGGCGTGAAGGTCACCGGCGCCACGGTGCATTTTGTCAACGAGATACCTGACGGGGGACGCATCATTTTGCAGAAGCCCGTCATGATCGAAGAGGGAGACACGCCGGAGGTATTGCAGCGGCGGGTCATGGAACAGGCGGAGTGGATCATCCTGCCCCAGGCGGTGGAGATGGTCGCCGCGGACATCGCAGAAAGGAAAGAGCATGCCGACTGATCTGAAAGCCTATCTCAGCGAGAGGACCTACCCCGGCCGGGGCATCGCCCTGGGCCGCAGCGCCGACGGAAAGAAGGCCGTCATCGTCTACTTCATCATGGGCCGCAGCGTCAACAGCCGCAACCGGGTGTTCGTTCAGACCGAGGACGGCATCCGCACCCAGGCCCACGACCCGGCCAAGATGTCGGACCCCAGCCTCATCATCTACCATCCGGTCCGCACGGCGGGCCGGGGCACCGTGGTCACCAACGGGGACCAGACCGACACCATCCGGGACGCCCTGCTGGCGGGACAGACCTTCGCCGACGCCCTGCGCACCCGGGAATTCGAGCCGGACGGGCCCAACTGGACCCCCCGCATCTCCGGCCTGGTGAGCCCGGACGGCAGCTATAAGCTGTCCATTTTGAAGAGCCTGGACGGGGACCCCGCCTGCTGCTGCCGGTACTTCTATGAGTACGACAAGCCCCAGGCCGGCCTGGGCCACATCATCCACACCTATGCTGCCGACGGGGACCCGCTGCCCTCCTATCAAGGGGAGCCCGCCCCGGTGACCATCGGCGCCCCCGACGCCAAGTCCCTCAGCGAGCAGGTCTGGGCCGGGCTCAACGAGGACAACAAGGTGTCTCTCTACGTGTCCTACATCGACCTGGCCACCGGAGAGCGGGACACGGTCATCGTCAACAAACACGGAGCCTGAGAAGGAGAGAATATGAAAGAACTGGAACTGAAATACGGCTGCAACCCCAACCAGAAGCCCTCCTGCATCTTCATGTCCGACGGCCGTGACCTGCCCATCACGGTGCTCAACGGCAAGCCGGGCTACATCAACTTCATGGACGCGTTCAACTCCTGGCAGCTGGTGAAGGAGCTGGCCGAGGCCACCGGTCTGGCCGCCGCCGCCAGCTTCAAGCACGTGTCCCCGGCGGGGGCGGCCGTGGGAAGGCCCCTCAGTGAGACGGACAGGAAGATATACTTCGTGGACCCCGACGCGGCGCTTTCTCCCATCGCCTGCGCCTATATCCGGGCCCGGGGCGCGGACAGGCTGTGCTCCTACGGCGACTGGGCGGCCCTTTCCGAGGTCTGCGACGAGGCCACCGCCCGGTACCTGAAGGACGAGGTGTCCGACGGCGTCATCGCCCCCGGCTATACCGACGAGGCTCTGGCCATTCTCAAGACGAAGAAAAAGGGCAATTACAACGTGGTGCAGATCGACCCCGCTTACGTCCCCGCGCCGGTGGAGCGCAAGGACGTGTACGGCATCACCTTCCAGCAGGGCAGAAACGAGTATAAGGTCACGGCGGACACCTTCGCCAACATCGTGACGAAGAACAAGACCCTGCCCCCCGAGGCGGTCACCGACATGACCGTGGCCCTTATCACGCTCAAGTACACCCAGTCCAACTCCGTCTGCTACGTGAAGGACGGCCAGGCCATCGGCGTGGGCGCGGGCCAGCAGAGCCGCATCCACTGCACCCGCCTGGCGGGCAACAAGGCGGACAACTGGTGGCTGCGCCACCACCCCAAGGTTCTCTCCCTGCCCTTCCTGCCGGACATCCGCCGCCCCGACCGGGACAACGCCATCGACGTGTACCTCTCCGACGAGTGGGAGGACGTACTGGCCGACGGCCAGTGGCAGCTCCGCTTTACTGAGCGGCCCGAGCCCCTGACCCCGGCGGAGAAAAAGGCGTGGATTGCCGCACAGTCCGGCGTCACCGTGGGCAGCGACGCCTTCTTCCCCTTCGGCGACAACGTGGAGCGGGCCCGGAAGTCCGGCGTGCAGTATATCGCCGAGCCCGGCGGCAGCATCCGGGACGACCACGTCATCGCCACGGCCGACAAATACGGCATGGTCATGTGCTTCACCGGGATGCGGCTGTTCCACCACTGAGGAGGGAAATGAGATGAAAGTCCTAGTCATCGGCGGCGGCGGCCGTGAGCACGCCATCTGCTGGAAGCTGTCCCAGAGCCCCAAGGTCACAGAACTCTACTGCGCCCCCGGCAACGCGGGCATCGCCCGGGTGGCGGCCTGCGTGCCCCTCAAGGCCACGGACGTGGACGGTGTAGTGGCTTGGGCCAAGGAGCACACCATGGACTTCGTGGTGGTGGCCCCGGACGACCCCCTGGCCTTGGGCATGGTGGACGCCCTGGAGGCGGCGGGCATCCCCGCTTTCGGCCCCCGGAAAAACGCCGCCATCATTGAGGCAAGCAAGGCGTTTTCCAAGGATCTGATGAAAAAATACGGCATTCCAACCGCCAAGTATAAAACCTTTACAGACCTTGCGGCTGCTGAGGCTTACGTGGAGCAGCAGGGCGCGCCCATCGTGGTGAAGGCCGACGGCCTGGCCCTGGGCAAGGGCGTCACCGTAGCCGAGACCGTGGAGGAGGCGAAGGCCGCCCTCCGGGAGATGATGGCGGAAGGCAAGTTCGGCGTCTCCGGCTCCACCGTGGTCATCGAGGAGCGCATGACCGGCCCCGAGGTGACGGTGCTGGCTTTCACCGACGGGACGTATCTGGTGTGCATGCCCTCCAGCCGGGACCACAAGCGGGCCTATGACGGCGACCGGGGTCCCAACACCGGCGGCATGGGGGCCATCGCCCCGGTGCCAGGTTTCACGGATGAACTGCTCCAGCAGTGCATGGGCACCATCTTCCTGCCCACCATCGCCGCCATGAAGGCCGAGGGCCGGCCCTTCCAGGGCGTGCTGTACTTCGGCCTGATGCTGACCCCCGACGGCCCCAAAGTTGTCGAATACAACGCCCGGTTCGGCGACCCGGAGACCCAGGCGGTGCTGTCCCTGCTGGACAGCGACCTGCTGGATATCATGCTGGCCTGCCGGAACGGTGCTCTCCACGAGGCGGACGTCCGGTGGAAGGACGCCGCGGCCTGCTGCCTGGTCCTGGCCAGCGGCGGCTACCCCGTGGCTTATCAGAGCGGCTACCCCATCTCCGGCCTGGAGGAGGCCGGCAAGTCCGCCGTGGTATTCCACGCGGGCACCAAGCGGGACGAACAGGATAGGATCGTGACCGCCGGGGGCCGGGTCCTGGGCGTCACCGCCACCGGCGATACCTTGGGCGCCGCTATTGACAGCGCTTATAAGGCTGCAAAGCATATCTCCTTTACGGACATGCACTTCCGCACCGATATTGGACAGAAGTCCCTGACTGAGACGGAGGGCAGCGACTGATGGTATACCGCATTTTCGTGGAGAAGCGCCCCGGCCTGTCCCCGGAGGCGGGGAACCTCCTGTCCGACCTGCGGGGCTTCCTGGGCGTGGAGCGGCTGGAGGGAGTCCGCATCCTGCACCGCTATGACGTGGAGAACATCGCCCCCCAGGTCTATGAGCGGGCCAAGGGTGTGGTGTTCTCCGAGCCCCAGGTGGATATCACCTGGGACGAGACCTTCCCCGAGCCCCGGACCTACCACAGCCTCCTGGCGGTGGAGGCCCTGCCGGGCCAGTTTGACCAGCGCGCCGACAGCTGCGCCCAGTGCGTCCAGCTCATGGCCGGGGTGGAGCGGCCCCTGGTGGCCTATGCCAAGGTGTACCTCTTGGAGGGCCGCCTGGAGAGCGGGGATCTGGAGAAGATCCGGCACTACCTCATTAACCCGGTGGAGAGCCGGGAGGCCTCCATGGACAAGCCGGACACCTTGGTCCGCAGCCACCCCCAGCCTCCTATGGTTGAAAGGCTGGATGGCTTTACAGCGCTTGACAATGGCGGTTTGCAGACCCTGCTGGACAAGCTGGGCCTTGCCATGGACCTGGACGACCTGAAATTCCTCCAGGACTACTTCAAAAACGAGGAGCACCGGGACCCCACCATCACCGAGGTCCGGGTCATCGACACCTACTGGTCCGACCACTGCCGCCACACCACCTTCGGCACCCACCTGGAGAAGGTGGACATTGCCGACCCGCTGGTACAGATGGCCTATGAGCGGTATCTCGCCGCCCGTGTGGAGGTCTACGGCGAGGAGAAAGCCGCCAAGCGGCCCCAGACCCTCATGGACATTGCCACCATCGGCGCGAAGGTGTTGAAGAAGCGGGGCCAGCTCCCCGAGCTGGACGAGAGCGAGGAGATCAACGCCTGCTCCATCCACGTCCCCACTGTGGTGGACGGCGAGGAGCAGGACTGGCTCCTGATGTTTAAGAACGAGACCCATAACCACCCCACGGAGATTGAGCCCTTCGGCGGTGCGGCCACCTGCATCGGCGGCTGTATCCGTGACCCCCTGTCCGGCCGGGCCTACGTCCATCAGGCCATGCGCTTCACCGGGGCCGCTGACCCCCGGGCGTCCTTCGCCGACACCCTCCCCGGCAAGCTGCCCCAGCGGAAGCTGACTGTCACGGCGGCGGCGGGCTACTCCAGCTACGGCAACCAGATTGGCCTGGCCACCGGCCACGTGGCGGAGGTCTACCACCCCGGCTACGCCGCCAAGCGCCTGGAGTGCGGCGCGGTTGTCGCCGCGGCCCCGGCGGAGAACGTGCGCCGGGAGCGGCCCGCCCCCGGGGACGTTGTGCTCCTCCTGGGGGGCCGCACGGGCCGGGACGGCATCGGCGGGGCTACCGGCTCCTCCAAGAGCCACAACCTCACCTCTCTCACCACCATGGCCAGCGAGGTCCAGAAGGGCAATGCCCCCGAGGAGCGGAAGCTCCAGCGCCTGTTCCGGGACAAGGCTGTCACCCGCATGATCAAGCGCTGCAACGACTTCGGCGCGGGCGGGGTCAGCGTGGCCATCGGCGAGCTGGCCGACGGCCTGGAGATCAACTTAGACGCGGTGCGGAAGAAGTACGACGGCCTGGACGGCACCGAGCTGGCCATCTCCGAGAGCCAGGAGCGCATGGCCGTGGTGGTGGCCCCCGAGGACGCCGCCGCCTTTATCGCCGCCGCTGAGAAAGAGAACCTGGAGGCGTACCAGGTGGCCACCGTCACCGAGAGCCCCCGCATGGTGATGAAATGGCGGGGGGAGACCGTGGCGGATCTGAGCCGGGACTTCCTGGGCACCAACGGCGCGGTGAAGCACGCGGACGTGTCCGTGCCCGGCCGGCGGGACACCAAGGAGATTGAGGTAGAGATCGGCGGCAGGAAGCGGACTGTGACCGCGACGGCTATCGGAAGGATCTATGAGGGCAGTCTGCGGGAGGTCGCCTCCCGCCTCCAGACCGCCTCCCGCCGGGGGCTGGTGGAGCGTTTCGACGGCTCCATCGGCGCGGGCAGCGTCCTGATGCCCTTTGGCGGAAAAGCCCAGCGCACTCCGGCCCAGGTCATGGCGGCGCTGCTGCCGGTGCTGCCGGGCCAGGAGACCGAGCAGGCCAGCGTCATGGCCTGGGGCTTCGACCCGGACCTGATGGCGGAGGACCCCTACTGCGGGGCCCGGGCCAGCGTTATCACCTCGGTGGCCAAGCTGGTGGCCGCTGGCGGCGACTACCGTGCGGCCTATCTCACATTACAGGAGTTCTTTGAGAAACTGCGCACGGATCCCAATCGCTGGGGCAAGCCCTTTGCCGCCCTTTTGGGGGCCCTGGACGCCCAGCTGGAGCTGGGCTGCGCCGCCATCGGCGGCAAGGACTCCATGTCCGGGTCCTTCATGGATTTGGACGTGCCGCCGACCCTGATCTCCTTTGCCATCGCCCCCGTCAAGGCCGGTGAGGTTCTCTCCCCGGAGTTCAAGGCCCCCGGCCACCCGGTGTACAGCTTCGAAGGCGGTTCCCGGATGAAAGCCGCCTGGGACGCTTTCCACGAGCTGTGCAGGGCGGGCAAGGTGGCCGCCGCCTGGGCGGTGGAGAGCGGCGGCGTGGCCGAGGCGGTCATGAAGATGTCCTTCGGCAACCGGATTGGGTTCCGGAAGGACCCCGGCGCCGGCGCTCCCTGGTACGGCCCCTGCCCCGGCATGATCGTGGCGGAGCTGACGGAGGACGTGGACCTGCCCTTTGCCGGCAAACTGGGCGTCACCACCGCCGAACCGGTCATTGACTTTGGCTACGAGACCGCTTCCATCGACGGGCTGCTGGCCCTCAATGAGGCTGTTCTGGAGGACGTGTTCCCCACCCGCGCCGGGGAGACGGCTGCCGTCCAGCCCGTCACCTGGACTCAGGGCGCCCCCGCGGTCCATTCCCACGGCATTGCTCTGCCCCGCGTCACCATCCCCGTCTTCCCCGGCACCAACTGCGAGTACGACTCCGCCCGGGCCTGCCTCCGTGCGGGCCTGGAGCCGGAGATCGTGGTGGTCCGCAATCTCACCCAGTCCGCCCTGGCCCAGTCGGCGGAGGAGCTGGAGGCGGCTATCCGGCGCTCCCAGATCGTGTTTCTCCCCGGCGGCTTCTCCGGCGGCGACGAGCCGGAGGGGTCCGGCAAGTTCATCGCGTCCTTCCTCCGAAACCCGGCCCTCAGAGAGGCCGTCATGGACCTGCTGGAGAACCGGGACGGCCTGATGCTGGGCATCTGCAACGGCTTCCAGGCTCTCATCAAGCTGGGCCTGGTCCCCTTTGGGAAGATTGTGGACACGGACGGGAACTGCCCCACCCTGACCTACAACACCATCGGGAGGCACCAGTCCTCCATCGTCCGCACCCGGGTGTGCTCCAACCTGTCCCCCTGGCTTATGGAGGCCCAGGCGGGCCAGGTGTACAGTGTGCCTATCTCCCACGGCGAGGGCCGGTTCATCGCGTCTGAGGACGTGCTGGCGAGGCTGGCGGCAAGCGGCCAGATTGCCACCCAGTACGTGGACCTCACCGGCGCGCCCAGCATGGATACGGCCTACAACCCCAACGGATCGGCGTGGGCCGTGGAGGGCATCACCAGCCCCGACGGCCGGGTGCTGGGCAAGATGGGCCACAGCGAGCGCACGGGAGCGAACCTCTACCGGAACGTGCCGGGAAACTACGACATGGGACTCTTCCGCAGCGCCGCAAAATACTTCCGATAACCATAGCGGCGATACGCAAAAACCCGGTGGGCCCTCCGCCAGGAGGGCCCACCGGGTTTTCTCTATGCTGGTCATCCGGGGCGGGAAGCAGCTTGACGGCCAGGGAGCGGGCCTTGCCGGGTGCGCCGTAATACAGGCCCGCTCAAAAGGCAGAATACACAACAATGCTTATCAGACCGGCGCCGGCCATGACATAGATGGGGTTGACCTTCCACTTCCGCAGGATCACCAGGGCCGCGCAGAAAATCAGAACGGGAATGGGCTGGACGCCGCTGAGATCCGCCGGCAGCTCCCGCTGCCCGAAAAAGGAGAGGATGATCAGGGAAATGCCCGCCGACGCGATCATGGCGATGACTGCGGGGCGGAGGCCGGCCAGCACGCCCTGGACCATGGTCAACCCACGGAAGCGGTAATACACATAGGCCAGGGTCATCACAATCACACAGGAGGGCAGCACACAGCCTATGGTGGCCACCAGGGCCCCGGGCAGTCCGCCCACCTGGATCCCCACGAAGGTGGCCGAATTGATGGCGATGGGCCCCGGCGTCATCTCCGCGATGGCCATGATGTCCGCGAACTGGGTCATGGTCAGCCAGGGGTGGAGGTCCACCACCTGGCGCTGGATCAGGGGCATGGCGGCATACCCGCCGCCGATGCTGAAAAGGCCGATCTGGATAAAGCTCCACAGCAGCTCCAGGTAGATCACTTGGCCCCGGCCCCCTTCCTTGCGCGGAGATAGGTGTCCGCCGCGCCAATGGCGCCGCAGATCAGGATGATCAGAATGATATTCACATTGAAAAAGCGGACCGCCGCGAAGGACAGCAGCATCACCAGCACCGGGAGCACCCGCTTCTGCCGGAGGACGCCCCCGGCCATGGTGATGACCACGTCGCAGATGACGGCGGCGACGCCGGCCAGCATGCCCGTCATGGCCATATTGACAATGGCGTTGTCCCGAAAGGCGGTGTAGAAAAAGGAGATGATCGAGATGATGATCAGCGGCGGCAGCACCGTCCCCGCCACCGTCACCAGAGCCCCCGGCACCCCCGCCACGTGGTAGCCCACCAGGATGGAGGCGTTGACCGCGATGGCCCCGGGGGAGGACTGGGCGATAGCCGTCAAATCCAGCATCTCCTGCTCCTCGATCCAGTGCAGCTCTTCCACAAATTTCTTCCGCATGAGCGGGATGATCACAAAGCCTCCGCCGAAGGTGCAGGCGCTCAGCTTGAAGGTGGAGAAAAAGAGCTTCCCATAATTTTTCTTCTCAGCGTCCAATGGATTCCCTCCTGTTTCTCTCCAGACGGCGGTTCAGAACCTGATAGGAGCATTTCCGCGCGGGCTTCCGGGGTGGGAGGCCCGCAGCTCCTCCCGGGCCACGGTCCGCAGCCGGGGCATGGCATACGCAAAAAAGTTCCGGAACGCGGGGCAGAAGTAGTTCCGGTTTTCCTCCTCCGCCAGCCGGTCGCGCCTGCACCCGCCCCGGCAGACGGAGCGGTATTCACACGCCTGGCACGCCGGGGACATACGGCGGCTCTCCTCCAGAAAGCGCCCCATCACCGGGGATTGGGAGAGCTCCGCAAAGGACTGCTCCTGTATATTGCCCATTCTCCACTCATCCAGCACAAAGAAATCACAGGGGTAGATCCCGCCGTCCGCCTCCGCCACGAAGTATTGCCCGCACACGCCGGAGGAGGAGCAGGTACCCGGCGCCCGGCCGCACAGAATATGGACATAATCGTCAAACGTCCGCACGCTGATATAGTCCCCGGCGGCCCAGTCCCGGTACCAGCAGTCAAACACGTCCCGCAGGAAGATTCCGTATTTTTCCGGCGTCAGGGAGTATTTCCGCCCGCCGCGCGGTCCCTCCAGGGGGTCCAGGCAGGGGATGAACTGCAAATAGCGGAAGCCGCTTTGCCGGAAAAAACCGTATATCCTCCGCCCGTGGCGGGCGGTGAAGCCGGTGACCACGCAGAGAATGTTGTACTCCACCCGGTGGGCCGCCAACAGACGGACGGTCCGCATCACGGCGGCGAATGTCCCATTCCCCGCTGCGTCTAAGCGCAGCTCGTTGTGCTCCCTGGCCGGCCCGTCACAGCTGATCCCCACAAGGAAACGGTGTTCCGCGAAAAAGCGTGCCCACGCCTCGTCCAGGTGATAGCCATTGGTCTGGATGGAATAGGACACAGGGGTATTTCGCAGATTGTATTGCCTCACCAGCGCCGTGAACCGCCGGTAGAAGTCCAGGCCGGCCAGGGTGGGCTCTCCCCCCTGAAACGCGATGGTGACATGCCCGCTGGGCTGCTCGAACAGCCGCCTGACCAGCGCCTCCGCCGTCTCGGGGGCCATCATCCCATAGCTTTTCCGCGCCCGGCTGTTGGACACGTCCTCATAGAAGCAGTATCCGCACCGCATATTGCACAGGCCGGAGGCCGGCTTGATCAGGACATTGACAGCTTCCATCCCCATCCGCCGGGCAGACTCCCGGCGCTCCTTTCCAAGTGCTGGCGGTTCAGCGGCCCGCCGCCGCCCGGACAGCGGCAGCCAGCTCCTCCCAGCGGTCCTCCATGTCCGCCACCAGCTTAAACTGGGTGCGGGTCCGGTCCAGATTCTGGCCGGGGCGGCTGGTGCGGAAGTACACATCCCCCTCCAGGTAGTCGGTGAGAAAGCGGATGCCGCACTCCAGGGTCATGAGCCTCGCCCCCCAGGGGAGGTACTCAATCTCCGCCGGGGTGAGAATTCCCCCCGCCCCCTCCAGAAAGGCGGAGGTGTAGCGGGCAAACAGCTCCAGGTCCACGCTGACTCTGGATAAATCGGTCTCGTCCTCGGCGCAGTGGTTGGCGCCGAAGCGGATGGAGTCCCCAAAGTCGTTGATGGACAGTCCCGGCATCACCGTGTCCAGGTCGATGACGCAGATCCCCCTGCCGCTCGTCTTGTCAATCAGTACGTTGTTCAGCTTGGTGTCGTTGTGGGTCACCCGCAGGGGCAGCACCCCCCGCCGCTGGGCGTCAAGGGCCACGGAGCAGTCCTTCTCCCGCTCCAGCGCGAAGGAGATCTCCGCACCGCAGTGCCCGGCCCGGCCCAGGGGGTCGGCGGCCACGGCGGCCTTCAGCTTGGCCAGACGGTCCTCCGTGTCGTGGAAATGGGGAATGGTCTCATACAGCGTCCCGGCGGGGTAGCCGTCCAGCAGGCGCTGGAACCGGCCGAAAGCCCGGCCAGAGGCGGCGAACAGCTCCGGTGTCTCGGCGGACTGATAGCAGCGCACGTCCCGGATAAAGGGAAAGACTCGCCAGACCCCGCCCAGGCTGTCGGTATAGGAGATCTGGCCGTCCCGGGTGCGGAGGACCTTCAGCGCCTCCCGGCTCCTGTCGCCGCCCGCGGCCTCGATCTTCTTCCCCAAATATTCGGTGACGCCGATGATGTTGGCCATCACCTGGTCGGGCCGCTTGAAGGCGGCGGCGCTGATGCGCTGGAGAATAAAGCAGCCGCATCCGTCCTCCGGCGGCTGGGTGTGGACGCAGAAGGTGTCGTTCACATGGCCATGCCCGTATCGGGCCGCGCCCACCACCGGCGCGCCGAAGTCAAAGGCCGCCAGGGCCTCGTGCAGCGACTGTTCGGCGGAGGCCGTAACAGCCGGAATGAATTCTTTCGTCATGCGGGTTTCCTCCCATTTTTATGATGCGGATTCGCTCATAAATCCGTTAAATTTCCGCGCTGCCGGCCTGGCTGTGGACCGACCTGCGGTACTCCAGCGGGGAGAGCCCCACCGCCTTTTTGAACCGCTGGGTGAAATAGCCGGGGCTGGAGAAGCCCAGGCTCAGGCTGATCTGGCTGACGGAGTAGTTGGAGTTCTCCAGCAGATGCTTCCCCTCGGCGATGCGGCGGGCCAGCAGATAGCGGATGGGGCTACACCCCACCTCTTTGTTAAAAGCGTGGATAAGGTAGTGCTTGCTGATGTGGGCCTGGGCGGCCAGGGTGTCCAGGGTGATGTTTTCGGCGTAGTGCTCGTCCATGTACCGCCGGACCTTGGCGCACTCCGAGTTGCTGCGGGTGCGGCTGAGGGACAGGGAGCGCTGGGCGATCTGCCGGCGCAGCAGGGCCAGAAACGCCTGGGCCAGACCGGCGCACACGTCCAGATAGCCCTCCCGGCAGCCGGCGCACTCCCGGAGGATGGACTCCAGATAGAACGAATAGTCCCCTTCCAGCCGGTCCGCGGTCAGATGGAAATACTGCCGCTCCTCACCGTCGGCGTCCTGGAAGCGCACGCCGTCGATGCCCATGACAATGTACTCCAGCGGGTTGTCCACAAAGGACAGCTCGGTGTGCAGCGTGTCGGGATTCACCGCCACCAGGTCGCCGGGGCGGCAGGGGAGCTGCCGGGACGCTGCCCGGAAGAAGCCGTTGCCCCCCAGTATGTAGAAGATTTCGGCGCAGTAGTGGGTGTGGGGCAGGCTGAGCCAGTCGTTCTCAAATTTGATCTGGGAGATATACAGAAGGCGGCAGTCCCGCCCAAAGCTCTGACCGTTTAAGTCATATCGCTGTGTGCTCATCTCTTGCCTCCCTCCTCCGCCGCCCGGAAGCTCTCCGGAACGGACGATATTGGAACAAATTGACAATCCGCGCAAAACTGAACAATATATCTATTTTATAATGGAAAAAACCGGCATTTTCAAAAATATGTACTTTATCAGCGGACAAATTTGTTCAATTTCCGAATTTTATCGATAAACTTAGATAAATTGTCATAAAAAGACGGCGATTTTTGTCAGAATAACGAACAGGATACCACAATGTTACCAATGAACCTCTCAAAAGTCAAGACAGAGTTTAGAAAAAACAAATAAAAACTAGGGGGCGCTGCGGCCCGCGATTGAGATTCAAGGGGGAGACCCTCTGCGGCAAAAATCAAAATCCCCACAATTTGTTGGCGGAATTTTGGAAAAACTTAGTCATTTTGGTGCAAAACAGCAATATATATAAAATAACCGGTAATATATCGAATTGAAATTCCGGCTTTGTGCGATTATACTAGCAGTATCCCAAAGGTTCATTTGGGGTGCAGCATGCGAGATATCGCATAAAAATCCATGAGGGGGCGACCCCTCGTCATGGCTGCGCAGCGGCCATGACAACATTTCAAAAGGAGGAATTGAAATGAAGAAGATCCTTGCCCTGCTGCTGGCCCTGACTATGGTGCTGGCCCTGGTGGCCTGCGGCGGCCCCAACAGCGGCAGCAATGGCGGCGCCAATAACGGCGGCGGCCAGAGCGACAACGGCGGCGGAAACGGCGGCGGCGGCGACGGCGGCTCCGACAGCAAGCCCTACGAGGGCGTGACCATCAACTTCTGGTCCATGTGGAGCGACGGCGAGCCCCAGGCCGAGGTCATCAAGGAGTGCGCCGCGGCCTTCGAGGAGGAGACCGGCTGCCACGTGAACATCGAGTGGAAGGGCCGCGATGTCAACCAGCTGCTGTCCGCAGCGCTGGACGCTGAGGAGGACATCGACATCATTGAGGACGACTACAACCGCATCGGCAACGTGTATGCCCAGTGGACCGCCGACCTGACCGATATGGCCGCGGCCGCCGGCTACGCCGACAAGAGCTACGCCGTGTTCAACGACCAGTCCGTCGCCTGGGCCGGCTACCTGAACTCCATCACCGAGCAGCCCCAGGTGGGCGGCGTGTTCTACGACAAGGCCGCCTTTGAGGCCGCCGGCATCACCGCCGCTCCCACCACCTGGGCCGAGTTCCTGGACGCCAGCGCCAAGCTGAAGGAGAAGGGCGTCGCCCCTCTGGCGCAGGACTCCGCCTACACCAACTTCACTACTTACTATCATCTGGTCCGCTACCTGGGCGAGGACGCCCTGGCCGAGCTGGGCGCGAACGGCAACTGGGCCGGCAATGAGAAGGCTGTCCAGGCGTTCCAGGACATCATTGACTACCGCAGCGCCGGCTATCTGGCCGACGGCGCCCCCGACGAGTACCCCGCCAGCCAGAACAAGATCGGCTTCGGTCAGGCCGCCATGGTGGTCTGCGGGCAGTATGTCACCGCCGAGGTCAACAACAACACCGAGACCGAGGTCGACTGGGGCTGGATCGACTATCCCACCGTGGAGGGCGGCGTGGATCCCGTCACCTACTGCGGTACCAACT
>CANRHK010000043.1 GCA_947630395.1 uncultured Oscillospiraceae bacterium | reverse complement strand
TTGCGGGAATTGGCTGAATGGCTTGCCAAGTATTCCTGTGAGGAAGTGTGCATGGAATCGGCAGGCAAGTATTGGATGCTCTGCCGGTTTGCTTGCCACGCGACGGTACTGGACGAGGGGAACACCCTTTTTTCAAGAGATCTGCCCGGCGCGACGGAAAGCGCGCTGGGGGATCGCATGGATTGCCTGTTTTTAAACGGGGCCTGCGCGGATCTGTCCACAAGATATACCCGTGTACAGTCCAGCGCCGGGGAGCTGCGGCGGATCGGACGGCTCATGGCATCTGCGCTGGAATCCGCGCCGTTGGAAGAAAGCGCCGGGTTCGGACACAGAATACGGGCGTGCCGGCAGACGCTGTACCTGACCCGCGGCGGAGGCTTGGCGGAGGCGGAAAGGCGGAAACTGCTGGCGGTACTGAGAAGCAGAGCGGAGCGCTGCGCCGACGCGGCGGCGCGGCGGGAATTTGAGGCGCGGATCGCGGTGCTGGAGCGGCCGGTCGAGGCTGGGGAGCCAAACCGGCCGGTGGATGTTTCGGCGGTGGATCTGGGGCCGCTGATGTTTCTAGGGCTGCCCTTTGAACTATCCAGACGGGATGGCGGGACTATGGAAGCGGAGCTGTCGGCAGCCGCCGGAAAGCCTGTTTTCCTGGTGTGCTATACCGGCGGCTACGACGGATACCTGCCCAGCGGGAGGCCGCTGGACGCGGACAGCAGTTATCAGGATATTGCGTCCCGCTATGCGCCGCGGACACGGGACAGGCTTTTGCAATGTGCCAGGGCCTGCGTTGACAGCGTACTGACAAACGGGAATTGAGAAGTCCATGAGGTAAACGGTTATGAACAAACAGTATCTTGGCAATATTCGCCGCCTGATCGACCAGCTGGAGCAAACCCAGGAGGCCGTCATTGAGCAGGTTTCCACAGCCTGTGCAGAGGCGGTCTTCAACGGCGGGCTGTTATACTTTTTTGGAACAGGCCATTCACACATGATCTGTGAAGAGCCCTTCTACCGTGCGGGCGGTCTGGCCTGCGTGTATCCGATCCTGGAGCCAGCTCTGATGCTCCACAGCGGCGCCAGTAAGAGCAGCGCTTATGAGCGGATTCAGGGCTTGGGAAACGTGATTGTGGACCATACGCCCATCGGGAAGGGCGATATGCTGTTCCTGATCTCCAACTCCGGACGCAACGCGGTGACCGTCGATGCGGCGCTGGAGGCCAAACGGCTTGGCGCGGTCACGGTAGCGGTCACGTCCATGAACCATACGACCCATGTGGAGTCCCGCCATTCCAGTGGAAAGCGGCTGTTTGAGGTCTGTGACTATGTTCTTGACAACGGCGGCGTTACCGGCGACGCGTCGGTCAATCTGGAGGGCCTGCCGCATGGGATCGCGCCCACATCGTCGGTTCTGGATATCATCCTGGTCAATTTGGTGATGATCAACACGGCAGAGAAGCTGCTGGCAAAAGGGATGGTGCCGCCGGTATTCGCCAGCGCCAATATTGATGACGGCGACGGGACCAACCGGTCCATTCTGGAGGAGTACCGGCAGAGGATTCCCTCTCTTTAGTCCATACGTCTGGGTTCAGGTGACAGGAGGACAGCATGGTGGACGAGATCCGTTTGAAAATCGGACAGATGCTGATGGCGGGATTCCCCCCGCCGGAGGTTGACGCACAGGCGCGGTGGCTTACCGGCGAGTATTACGTTGGCAACTTCGTGCTGTTTGCCCGCAATATTGGGACGGTTCAGCAGACCTGCGAAATGTGCGGCGCGCTGAGCCGCCTTGTGTGGGATCAAACAGGCTTAGCGCCGCTGATTGCCGCAGACCAGGAGGGGGGCGTTGTCTGCCGGCTCTGTGAGGGTGTGGCACTTCTGCCCGGACCGATGGCAATCGCGGCCGCGGATGCGGACGCCAGCGTAGTCGGACGAAACTGCGCGGATGCGCTGGCGGCGGTGGGGATCAACGCGAACCTGGCCCCGGTGCTGGACGTAAACCGCGATCCGATGAACCCCATTATTGGCGCGAGAGCATACGGGGACACGGTTCAGGCCGTGCAGAAATTCGGTCTCGGTATGCTCGCGGGACTGCGGGAGCGGGAACTGTTGGCTGCTGTGAAGCATTTCCCCGGACACGGTAATGTCAAAACCGACTCCCACTTGCAGATGCCGTGTAATGAGGCCGCAGAAGAGGAACTGCGTGCGGTGGATTTCGCCCCCTTCCAGGCGGCGTTTTCTCAGGGAGCGGACGCGCTGATGACCGGCCATGTGTGCCTCAGGAATTACGACCCGGAGTTTCCGGCCACCCTCTCCCACAAAATCATGACGGACCTCCTGCGCGGTGTGATGGGGTTTCAGGGCATTGCGATAACCGACTGCATGGAAATGGGCGCTATCAGTACGGCCTATGGGATCGGTGAGGGCGCCGTGCTGGCGGTGGAGGCCGGATGTGACATTCTGTGTTTCTCCCATACCTATGAGGCGGTCGCACAAGCGGCTCAGGCGCTGTATGCCGCGGTGGAGAGCGGTCGCATTACGCCGGAGCGCATTGACAGGTCCTACGAACGAATCCTCCGCGTCAAGAGGAAATACAATTTGCTGCGCCCGTCTGCACCGAGCGTGGAGAAGGCGCGCTCTATTCTGTATGACCCCGTCCGGAGAGAGCAGCATCGGAGGATCAGCCGCCGAAGCATTACGTTGCTCTCTGATACGGGCGGTTTAGCGCGCCTGAAGCAGGCGAAGCATCCGGCGTTCTTTGCGCCGGCCTCGCTGGCGCTGACCGGAAATGAGGACCAGGAAAAGCCGCCCACTTATTTCAGCCGTATGGCCGCAGAGCGCTATGGCGGCAAATGGACGGTCCTGCCCTTAGACGGGCTGGACGATGCCGCGGACGGCGCGCTGCGGGCCCAGGAGTATGATGTGGCGGTCCTCGGACTCTATAACGCCCGTTTCCGGCCCGGGCAGCAACGAATTCTGAGAATCCTGGAGGAGCAGTCCCGGCCTCTCGTCGTGGTCATGCTGGGCGCCCCCTATGACGCCGCGCTGATCTGCCGGGCGGATGCTGTCATTGCCGCCTATGAGTATACGCCCATGTCGGTTTGTGCGGTCCTGGATGCACTGGAGGAGAACAACTTCGAGGGCACGCCTCCTGTCAGAATGATGTAACAGCGACACGCACACCCCACGGATCCGTGTTGCAATGGAGAAAAAAGCGTGGTAAAATATGAAATTGTCCATGAAATTATGCCGGTTTACTAAAGAATGGAAGGGCCGTCCTGCCCGCCGCCGGGCGGCAGATGCACAACACGGCCGGTATTGCTCCCGCGATGATCCGATCACTGGAGTAATACTTTAAAACAGAAACTGGAGTAGTGAGGAATAGTATGGCAAAAAGAGCGGAATCCCTCTATATGCAGCTTGCGGATACACTGCTGATGCAGATCAAGGACGGTGTATACGCAGACGGCAGGCTGCTTCCATCGGAGCGAGAGCTGTGCGAGACATACAGCGTCAGCCGCACAACGGTACGCCAGGCGCTCCATGAGCTGACGCTCAAGGGGTACACAAAATGCATCCAGGGCAAGGGGACAGTCCTTGTGGACGGCCAGTTGAGGCAGGAGCTGAACTCCATTTACAGCTTTGACGAGGATATGCGGAAGCTTGGCAAGAGGCCGGACACGAAAATACTGGATTTTGTACAGATCGTTGCCTCCGGCAAGATCGCAAATACGCTGGGACTGACGGACCATGAATCCGTCTACCGCATTATGCGCCTGCGGCTTGCCAATGAGGAGCCGATGCTGCTGGAGACAAACTATCTGCCCTGCTCCCGGTTTCCGGGGCTGACGCCGGAAATGCTGGAAAACCAATCCATGTACAAGGTGCTGCTGTCGCAGTATGGCTTTGAGGCCACTATGGCAGAGGAAACCTTTGAGCCCATTCTTTTGCGTCAGATGGAGGCGCAGCTGCTGGGGATGGAGTCACATGCGCTGGGACTGTTGATCGAGCGGATCTCCTATGAGGGGAGTAAGCCTGTGGAGATATCCAAGAGCGTCTCTCCCTCGTCCAAGTTCAAGCCCCATGTGATACTGAATCGTTGAGGATGCAGCGGTTCAGCCGCTTTCAGATGCTTCATGGAAAACGATATTTTTTACTGCCAGCTGGACTATGACCATATTTCCTATCCGTCGCCCTCAAACCCCAACGGGAACGTGGCCAATAACGGCTGCGGTGTCTGTACCGCGTCAATGCTCATCGAAAATATGCTGCGGATTCCCTTTCCCCCCGCGGAGAGCGCGGCCCTTGCGAAGAGGTGCGGCGCACGGGAGGGATTTGGGACAAATCTATATATCTATGCCGGCGCACTGGCAGCGCATTTCGGTTTGTCTGTCCGAAATACGGAGGATGCGGATGAGGCGGTCCAATTCCTTCGGGAAGGCCGCGGAATGGTGATCGCGAACGTACAGGGGAACCGCGAAGGCTATACTGGCGTCTTTTCTGACGGAGGACACTATATCCTGCTGCTGCGCACATCCGATGGCCGGATCGCGTTGCTTGATCCCATGTACCGCCCCGGACGTTACGACCGGCCCGGCAGAGCCGGGAAAGTGACTATGGAAGGAAACGTCGCCTGGACTACAGCGGATGTCGTCCGGGAGGACTGTAGAGACCGCCCGTTTTTTCTTTTCAGCAAAAGAGAGAAATAAGAAGGAGCATATTGTGGCAAGTATCCTTGAAACACTGATGATTATCAGCTTTGGCGCCTCGTGGCCGGTGTCGCTGATACGGTCGTATAAAAGCAGGTCAACAAAAGGAAAGAGCGTCCTATTCAGTATTCTGATCTGGACCGGTTATCTTTGCGGAATCGCATCCAAGATTCTCTCGCACACCTATAATCTGGCCTTCTTTTTTTATTTCCCCAATATCATCATGGTAACAGCGGATATTTTTCTGTACTTTAAAAACAGGAAATACGAGTATGCCATGGCGCAGAACAGCGTCGGAAATACACTGTGAAACGCGATCTGCCGCCTGATGCTAGACGGCAGATTGCCCTATCATCCCATACATAAAATTGACCCAATTCATGTATCTTTCTGTTTTGCCGGAGATTTATATCAAATGCAAAGTAGAATAAATCCCCATTAAATTGATGCTGTATTGGACGCGTTTGACTTTCCCGAAACGCTGCTCGGCGTGACACGCTATGGCCGGGGCCATATCAACGATACGTATTGCGCGGTATGTCAACCGCAGGAGGGCGACTGCATCCGGTTCATATTGCAGGCATTTCGCTACGGGAAGCTGCCTCTGCGCGTCACCCATAACGATACGAAGCTGAATAATATCCTGTTTGACCGGGCCACCGGCAGGGGACTCTGCGTCATTGATTTGGACACGGCTATGCCGGAGTTGCCGGTCAATGATTTTGGCGACTCGATCCGTTTTGGCGCAAATCATTCCGCAGAAGACGAAAAAGGAGGGCTGATTGTCGATGAAAATTATCCGTACAACCGACTACCGGGCTATGTCCCGCAAGGCCGCCAATATCATCTCCGCGCAGATCATTATGAAGCCTCACGCGGTTCTGGGGCTGGCCACAGGCAGCACGCCGGTGGGCACCTACGCCCAGCTCATCGACTGGTTCAACAAGGGTGACATCGACTTCTCCGAGGTGACCACCATCAATCTGGACGAGTACCGGGGCTTGCCCAGGGACCATGCACAGAGCTACTGGCGGTTCATGCATGAGAAATTCTTTGACCACATCAATGTGCGGCCCGACTGCGTCCATGTGCCGGACGGCTCTGATCTGGACGCGAAGCGCGCCTGCGAAAGCTATGACGCGCTACTCCGGAGCGTGGGCGCATTGATCTACAGCTCCTGGGCATCAGCCGGGATGGGTACATCGGTTTCAACGAGCCCGGAAACGCCTTTGCGCTGGGGACCCACTGCGTCGATCTGACGGAGAGTACCATCGAGGCCAACCAGCGGTTCTTTTCCTCCAGAGACGAGGTGCCCCGGCAGGCGTATACCATAGGAGTGAAGACCATCATGCAGACCAAGAAGGTGCTGATGGTGGTCAGCGGCGCGGAAAAGGCGGAGATTGTGCGGGAGGCGTTCTTCGGTGCGGTGACGCCGCAGGTTCCGGCTTCCATTTTGCAGATGCATCCGGATTTCACCCTGGTGGGCGACCAGGAGGCGTTGCGCCTGATATGAGCCCGTTCCGCTTCGCCGCTTCCGGTATTGCTGAGGAAAGAAGTTATAGGAAGGTCCGGAAAGCGGCGGAAACCGTTTTCCGGACCTATTGTCTCTAAAGAGCCAAAAGAGTCCGCCGCCCAAGTGGGCGGCGGACCCATTGCACGATTTCATTCCATACTGATAATATAGTAGTATACCGGCTGGCCCCCGGACAGTACGGACAGCTCCGCGTCCGGGCAGGCGCCGGAGAACAACTCTTGGGCCGCCCCCGCCTGTTCGGCGGACACGTCCTCGCCGTAAAACAGGGTGACGAACTCCGCGCCCCGGGCGTCCGCCTCCACGGCCAGCTCCTCCAGCAGCACATCAATCTCCCGGGCGGTGCCGAAGAGCTTCCCGTCCAGCAGCGCCAAGTAGTCGCCCTCGTTGATGGTGAAGCCGTCGAAGTCGCTGTCCCGGGCGGCGTAGGTAATCTGAGCGGTGGTGACGCCGCCTACGGACCCGCTCATGGCGGAGAGCAGGTCCTCCGGCTCCAGGGACGTATCCACATTCATCATGGCGGTGACGCCCTGGGGGATGGTAGTGGTGGGGACCACCACCACCCGCTTGGGCGTCAGGCCCTGGCACTGCTGGGCGGCCATAATGATATTCTTGTTGTTGGGCAGCACAAAGACGATCTCGGCGGGAACCTTGTTGACCTCCTGGAGAATGCTCTCCGTGGAGGGGTTCATGGTCTGGCCGCCGGAGATGATGCCGTCCACCCCCAGATCCCGGAACACAGCCGCCAGTCCGTCCCCGGCGCAGACGGAGAGGAAGCCGTACTTCTTCTCCGGGGGAGCGATGGCGGGCTTGGCATCGGCGTGCTCCAGCTCCTCCTCCACCTCCTCCAGGTCGTCCACGCTCTGGGCCTTGCGCCCGGCGGCCACATCCTCCGCCTGAGTGCGCATGTTCTCGATCTTGGCCAGCTCCAGGGTGCCGTACTTCTGGGCCTCCGTGAGGGCGCTGCCGGGGATGTTGGTGTGGACGTGGACCTTGAAAGCCTCGTCGTCCTCGCCTATCACCAGGCTGTCGCCGATGCTGTCCAGGTACTTGCGCAGAGGCCGCAGATTCACATTGGTGGTCTTTTTCCGCACGATGAACACCGTGTCAAAGGCGAAGGTAATCTCCTCGGAGGAGAAGACGTTGAAGTCGGCCTTGGACTGCTTGGGGGCGCTCTCGCCCGTCAGGTCGGGCATGGGCTCGCCCCGGAGTTCGGAGAGCATCCCCTCCAGAATCACCAAGTAGCCCTGGCCGCCGGCATCCACTACCCCGGCCTTCTTGAGCACCGGGTTCATATCCGTGGTCTGGGAGAGCACCTCATAGCCCACCCGGATGGCCTCGGAGAGGACGTACTCCACATCGTCCTGCTCCGCGGCGGCCTCCGCGGCCCGCTTGGAGGCCAGACGGGAGACGGTGAGCACCGTGCCCTCGGCGGGCTTCATCACCGCGCCGTAGGCGGCCTCCACGCCCTCCTGCATGGCGGCGGCCAGTTGGGCACCGTCGGCGGTTGTACGGCCCTTGAGGGACTTGGAGATGCCCCTGAACAGCAGAGACAGAATGACGCCGGAGTTGCCCCGGGCGCCCCGTAGCAGGGCCCCGGCGGTGATGGAGGCGGCCTGGGCCACGGAGTCCGGGTCGCTCTTGCGCAGCTCGGTGGCGGCGGTGCCGATGGTGAGGCTCATGTTGGTGCCCGTGTCGCCGTCAGGCACAGGGAACACGTTCAGATCGTTGATCTGCTGCTTTTGCAGCGTGATGGCGGCGGCGCCGTGGAGCACCATCTGCTTGAATTGAAGTCCGTTGATTGTCTGGAACATGGCGCCTTATACCCCCTTGGAATTGGATACGATAGAGTCAACACAGACGTCCACGTTCTTCACGGGGATACCGGTGTACTTGCTGACCTTGTACTGCACCTCGCTCATGATGGAGCGGCAGGCGGCGGTGATATTGATGCCGTGCTCCACAATAATATGGAGCCGGATGGAAACGGATCCATCCTCGTTGTAGATGACCTGGACGCCCTTGCTCATGGCCTCCTTGCGCAGGCGGTGGACCAGGCCGTCGGTCATGGAGCGGAAGGCCATGCCCTTGACGCCGAAGCAGTTGGTGGCGGCGTTGCCGGTGATGTTGGTGAACACGGCGTCGCTGATGCTGATCATGCCCTTGGCGGTTAACAGCTTTATCATGAAAAACATCCTTTCACGGAAAATCATCGCGTTAATTGATATACGGCTCTCTATTATACACCATTTTTTCCCGAATCACAAGTATCAATCGCATTTTGACGCCCCTTTTTTCCCGCTCTGAGGAATTTTTCGTCCACACTCCCGGCGGGGCGGCGGAATTTGTCGGCGGCGGCGATTTTTGATTTGCTTTATGGGGAAACTGTGCTATAATAATATGAATCGTCATTTGCGCCGTCCTGCGGGGAAGGCAGCCCCGCGGAGAGAAAGGAGTGAGCTGCCGTGAACAAGAAGCTTTCCCGGCTCATTGAACCCAACCTCCAGCCGTATTTTCTCTGCCTGGCCCTGTTCGCCATCGCGGCGGCGGTGATTCAGCCGCTGCTGGGGGCGGTGGAACTGGCGGCGCTGGTGCTGCTGTATGTGCTGTACCGGAACCAGAACCTGCGCCGCCGCCGCAGCGTCATGCAGTACATTGAGACCATCACCGGCGGCGTGGACTCCATCAGCAAGAACAGCATGCTCAATACGCCTCTGCCCGTGGTGGTGTTCCGGGCGGACAACGGGGAGATCATCTGGGCCAACGACGGCTTCGTAGGTCTCACCGACGCCAAGGACAACGTATTCGACATGCACATCAAGGACCTGGCCCCCAATCTGGACTACCAGTGGATTCTCAGCGGGGGAGAGGACGGGGATCTGACGGAGCTGAACGGCCGGGTCTACCGGGTATACGGCGCGGCCAGCCGCATGGGCGGCCGGGCCGCCAGCCAGGGCCAGATCATCACCGCTTACTTTGTGGACATGACGGAGAGCCAGCACCTGAAGAGCCTGTACGAGACTACCCGGCCGGTGGTGTCCCTGCTGGTGCTGGACAACTATGAGGAGCTCAATAAGGCGGGCGGCGAGGCGGCCAAGTCTGCCGTGCTGGCCCAGATCGACCAGCAGCTGAACAAGTGGGTCACCGGCACCGGCGGCATGCTACGGAAATACGACAGGGACCGCTACGTGTTTATTTGCGACGAGCACGCCTTTGAGCAGCTTGTGGAGAACAAATTCTCCGTGCTGGAGTCCATCCGGCAGGTGAAGAGCATTGACGGCGTCACCGCCAGCCTCTCCATTGGCACCGGCAAGGACTGCGAGACCTACGAGGAGGCATCCCAGTGGGCGGAGAAAGCCATCGAGATGGCCCTCAGCCGGGGCGGCGACCAGGCGGTGGTCCGGGACAGCCTGGACTTCCAGTTCTACGGCGGCCGCTCCAAATCCACGGAGAAGCGCACCAAGGTGAAATCCCGGGTCATGGCCAAGGCCCTGGGGGACCTCATCAGCGAGGCCGGGCAGATCTACGTCATGGGCCACTCCTACGCGGACATGGACGCGGTGGGCGCGGCGGCGGGCATCTGCTGCGCCGCCCGGAAGCGGGGAAAGAGGGCGCAGATTGTCATCGATCTGGAGGGCAACAACGCACGTCCCCTGGTGCGGAAGCTTCAGGCCCTGCCGGAGTACGAGGGCGTGTTCACCAGCGGGCCGGATGCCTTTCTCCGGGCCAAGCCCGGGGCGCTGCTGGTGGTGGTGGACACCAACCGGCCGGACATGGTGGAGAGCCGCCAGCTGCTGGACGCCTGCAACCGGGTGGCGGTCATCGACCACCACCGCCGGGCGGCCACCTACATCGAGAACGCGGCGCTGAACTTCCACGAACCCTACGCCTCCTCCGCCGCCGAGCTGGTGACGGAGCTGCTGCAATACCTGGTGGAGCCGGGGGACCTCCTCCGGGCGGAGGCGGAGGCCCTGCTGGCGGGCATCATGCTGGACACCAAGAACTTCGTCCTGCGCACCGGCGGGCGGACCTTTGAGGCCGCGGCCTTTCTGCGCCGGGCGGGGGCGGACACCGCAGACGTGCGGCGGTACTTCCAGAGCGACCTGCCCAGCATGATCCAGCGCTATGACATCATCCGCAACGCCAGGATGGTCCACGGGGATATCGCCGTGGCCGTGGCGGAGAAGGAGGTGGCCCGGGTCACGGCGGCCCAGGCCGCGGACGACCTTCTGACCCTCCAGGGGGTCCAGGCGTCCTTTGTGCTCTACAAGCAGGGGGACGGCGTATCCCTGTCCGCCCGGTCCCTGGGGGAGACCAACGTGCAGGTGATTGTGGAGAGCCTGGGCGGCGGCGGCAACTCCACCTCCGCCGGCGGATACGTGCCAAACACCGACTTCCAGACGGTGCGCCAGCGTCTGCTGAACGCCATTGACGCATATTATCAGACCTGACAGAACGATTTACAGGAGGAAAAGGCCATGAAAGTGATTTTACAGCAGGACGTGCGGGGCCAGGGCAAGAAGGGCCAGATGATCGAGGTGGCGGAGGGCTACGCCCGCAACTATCTGCTGCCCCGGAAGCTGGCTGTGCCCGCCACCGCCGACGCCATGAACACCATGAAGCTGCGGGAGAAGGCCAAGAAGGCGGAGGAGGCCCGGCAGAAGGCCGAGGCCGAGGCCGCCGCCGAGAAGCTGAAGAGCGCCGTGGTGAAGGTGCCCGCCCGGGCGGGGGCCAACGGCAAGCTCTTCGGCGCGGTGACCAGCAAGGAGGTCTCCGACGCGCTGAAGGAGCAGTTTGGCATCGAGCTTGCCAAGCAGAAGATCGTCATGGACCCCATCAAGGCCTACGGCACCTACGAGCTGAAAGCCAAGCTGGGCTACGAGGTCAGCGGCACCATCTACGTGATGGTGGTGGAGCAGAAATAACCCGCCGGTCCCCGTGACCGGAGAAAGGAGCTGCCGCTATGCCTGACGAGCTGCTCTCCCGGCAGATGCCCCACGACCTGGAGGCGGAACAGGCGGTCCTGGGCGCCATGCTCATTGACGCGGACTGCGTCAAGGACGTGATGGACAAGCTGCGGCCCGAGGACTTCTATATTCAGCAGAACCGGGATATCTTTGAGACCATCTACACCATGTTCAGCTACTCCCGTCCCATCGACGCGCTGACCGTGGTGGACGAGATGCGGAAAAACGGTACTTTCGACGAGGAGACCACCCGGGGCTATCTGGCCCAGATCATGGAGTTCACCCCCACCAGCGGCAACGCCATGGAGTACGTGAAGATCGTGAGGGATAGGTCCTTACTCCGGGCCTTGGCCCGGGCCTCCGGCGAGATCGGCGCCATGGTCCAGGAGGGTCTGGGGGAGGCGGAGCAGATCCTGGAGGCCGCGGAGCAGAAGGTCTACGCCGTCCGCCGGGGCCGCAGCGCCCAGGAGCTGATTCCAGTGGCCCAGCTCATCGGCCCCTTTTTAAACCGGCTCAACGATCTGGCCTCCGGCAAGACGGGCCTGCCGGGGCTGCCCAGCGGCTTTTCCGCCGTAGACCAGAAGATCCACGGCCTCAACAAGTCCGATCTTGTGCTGCTGGCCGCCCGTCCCGGCGTGGGCAAGAGTTCCTTTGCCCTGAATATCGCCCTGAACGTGGCCAAGCAGAGCGGAAAGACCGTGGCGATTTTCTCCCTGGAGATGAGCAGGGAGCAGCTGCTGATCCGCCTGATGGCCTCGGAGGGCTTGGTGGAGCTGGGGCGTCTCATGACCGGGCGGCTCAGCCCATCGGACTGGGGCAAGCTGACCCAGGCCGCCCGCACCCTCCGCCAGACGGATATCCGCATTGACGACAACCCCATGCTCACGGCGGCGGAGATGAACGCCAAGTGCCGCCGTCTGGACAACCTGGGGCTGATCATCATCGACTACCTCCAACTGATGACCTCCGCCGGCGGCAAGGGCTACGCCGGGGAGAACCGCCAGCAGGCGGTGAGCGACATCTCCCGGATGATGAAGGTCATGGCCAAGGAGCTGGATGTGCCGGTGCTGTGCCTCAGCCAGCTGAGCCGCGCCAACGAGAAACGGGAGGACAAGCGGCCCATGCTGTCCGACCTCCGGGACTCCGGTGCCATTGAGCAGGACGCGGATATCGTCATGTTCCTCTACCGGGAGGACTACTATAAAGAGGAAACCGAGAATAAGAACATTGCCGAGTGCATCGTGGCCAAGAACCGCCACGGCGAGACCGGCAAGGTGCCCCTCCGCTGGCAGCCGGAGTATACCACGTTCTCCACGGTGGAGTTCCGCTATGACGAGGAGTGACGCGCTGCGGCGGGACGTGAAGGCGTTTTGCGGGCGGCACGGTATGCTCCCCGGGGGCGGCCTGGTCCTCTGCGCCGTCTCCGGCGGGCGGGATTCCATGGCCATGCTGCATCTCCTCTCTGCCCTGGCGGAGGAGGACGGCTTCCGGGTGGCCGCCGCCCACTTCAACCACCGCCTCCGCCCCACGGCGGATCGGGACGAGGCCCTGGTCCGGGACTGGTGCGCCGCGCATAAGATCCCCTTGACTTGCGGCGACGGGGATGTAGCGGCCTTTGCCCGGGAGGCGGGCAAGTCGCTGGAGGACGCGGGCCGCGCCCTCCGCTACCGGTTTTTAGAGGAGACGGCGGCGTCTCTGGGCGCGGACCGCGTCGCCACCGCCCACCACCGGGAGGACAACGCGGAGACGGTGCTGCTGCACCTGATCCGGGGCAGCGGCCTCCACGGCCTGGGGGGTATCCCGCCGGTGCGGGAAAATATTATCCGCCCCCTGCTGGAAACCAGCCGGGCGGACATTGACGCTTATATTGAGGGAAACCACATCCCCTACGCGGAGGATGAAAGCAATACGGATCCCCGCTACACCCGCAACCGGCTGCGGCGGGAGGTGATGCCCCTGCTGGAGGAGATCACCCCCGGCGCGGCGGCGCGGATCGCGGCGGCGGCGGATCTGCTGCGGGAGGATGACGCCCGCCTCCGCCGGGAGGCGGAGGCCCTGCTGCCCCCCGTTGAAAACGGGAAGATCGCTCTGCCGGTTCCTCTGCTGCAAAAGCAGGACGCGGCTATGGCCCGCCGCCTGGTGCGGCTGGCCGCCCAGCGCATGGGAGTGGAGCTGACCCAGGCCCAGACAGCGGCGGTGCTGGAGCTGCACACCGGCGG